>JASLJB010000170.1 GCA_030152605.1 Acinetobacter sp.
TCGACAGTGCAATAAAGCTCGGGATCTTGCGCAGATCATCATCCATCAAGGCCACGTCCGCAGTTTCAATCGCCACATCAGTCCCCATCGCGCCCATGGCAAAACCAATATTGGCACGTGCTAAGGCCGGTGCATCATTGATGCCATCACCAACCATACCGATGTGACTGGTCTCAGCATAACTGGCGACCAGATTGAGTTTATCCTCGGGGAGTAAATTACCCTTGGCATCATTCATCCCGACTTGGGCAGCAATGGCGTCTACGGTATGCGGATTATCCCCACTCAGCATCAGGGTTTTCACGCCCATGGCCTTGAGCGATTGAATCGCTTCAGCACTGGTCGCTTTGACCGTATCCGCCACGGCAACCAAGGCCAAGACCTGCTGATCTTTGGCGAATAGCACCACGGTTTTGCCTTGCTGTTCAAACACTTCAATTTGCGCTTCTAATGCTGGCGAGCAGTAATCCATTTCATGGATCAGGCGATGATTGCCCAACCAATAGCTCACGCCTTGCATCACGCCACGCGTCCCTCGACCAGCCAAGGCAGTAAAGTTGTCTACATCGATGAGACGCTGATCCGCAGCACCGGCTTTCACAATCGCTTGTGACACCGGATGATCTGAACGTTTGGCAAGACTGATCAATAACGCCTGCACCTCGCTCGCATCACCATGCAAGACCTGAATATCAGTCTGCTTGGGCTGACCATGGGTGATGGTGCCGGTTTTATCGAAGGCCAAAAACTTTAATAATCGACCTTGCTCCAAATACACCCCACCCTTGATCAAGATGCCCTGACGTGCCGCGGCAGCCAAACCACTGACCACCGTGACCGGGGTTGAAATCACCAAAGCACATGGGCAGGCAATAACCAAGATCACCAAGGCTTTATAAATCCAATCGAACCATACCCCGCCAAGCAATAGCGGCGGAATCACCGCGATCAATAAGGCAAATGCAAACACCAATGGTGTGTAGACTTTGGCAAAGCGATCGACAAAACGTTGTGTCGGGGCTTTCTCCCCTTGCGCCTCTTCCACCGCATGGATGATGCGTGCCAAGGTGGTATTCTCTGCACCCGCACTAACCCGGTATTCAAAGGAACCCGATTCATTGATGGTGCCTGCAAACACTGGATCGCCCTCACCTTTATCCACCGGCAAACTTTCACCGGTGATCGGGGATTGGTTAATACTGGACTGGCCTTTGCTGATCACACCATCTAAGCCGATTTTTTCACCCGGTTTGACCCGAACCATGCTGCCGATCGCCACCTCTGCGGCCGCGACTGTTTCCCATGCGCCATTGGCTTGTTGCACCGTGACTTGTTCAGGTGCGAGTTGCATGAGTTGACCAATGGCATTGCGGGCGCGGGCCAAAGATCGTGCCTCGATGAGTTCCGCCAAGGAGAATAACACCATGACCATGGCGGCTTCTGGCCAATGCCCAATCAGGAATGCACCTGTGACAGCAATACTCATCAGTGCATTGATATTCAGGTTGAGATTCTTGACTGCGATCAGACCTTTTTTATAGGTGCCGATCCCCGACATCGCGATCGCGATCACACTGGCGAGCAGTACCAACCATGTTGGCAGACTCATCCAATCGCCGACTTCGGCTGCAAATGCAAAACAACCGGCCAACACCAACAGCCAAATCGGCTGCTGCTTTTCAAGCGCAGGCTGATCAAACTTGCCTTGATCATTGGCCAGTTCAGGCTCAAAGCCGAGTTCTTGAATCGCGCTGACGATCTGCGGCAAGGCTTTGGGTTCATGCACCACCGTCAGCACGCGCTGCATCAGATTGAACTCAAGTCGAATCACACTCGACATCTGACCGAGTTTTTTCTGGATCAAACCTTCTTCCGTTGGACAGTCCATCTGCATGATGCGCATGGCACTGCGCAAATAGTCGCCTTCTTGTTGCGTGGCTGCCAATGGCACCGCAACAGCCGGCGTATGTTGATGCGCATCTGCATCGCTGTCACAACAAGAAGACGCGCTTGTGGCAGAGGCACTTGCACTCGAATCACACGATGTGGCGCGACTGGCACAGCAAGTCTTTGCCTTGGCATCCTCGGCTGCGACGTGGCCATGCAGGTGATGTGGATCATCATGCGCAACCTGATCATGCGTATGCTTTTGATCTTGATCAGACTGCAAATCTGTAGGCTGTTGAATCGGGGTAGATGATCCACAACAAGATTTGGTTTTTGGCTGTTGATCGCCGACAGCTTTGCATTTTTGCGTCATGATGGCTCCTCGATTGGTCTATGCTATGATTAAACACCCTGAAGTAGCTTCAGACTCAAGCGGAAATTCATAACATGAAAATTGGTGAAATTGCTCAACATGTAAAGTGTAGTGTCGAAACCATTCGCTTTTATGAAAAAGAGGGTTTACTGCAAAAACCACTACGCAATGCTGAAAATAACTACCGTACCTACCAACAACAGCACTTAGAACGTTTGCGTTTTATACGGCGCTGTCGTTCACTCGGCATGACCCATGATGAGATTCGCACCCTCATGGCGGCCAAACATGATCAGACCGATTGTCATGGCATCAACGACTTGGTCGATATGCATTTACAACATGTGCAACAGCGCATCTTGGAGCTACGCACCCTCGAACAAGAGCTAATGGCGCTCAGAGAACAGTGCCAAGGCTTTCGCCCGATCGAATCCTGCGGCATCTTGCGTGAGCTGGAGCGTGAAACTGCTGCAACTGAAGTCCAAGACAGTATTCACAGTGCCCAAATCTGTAAAGGCAAAGCCGATCATGGCAGTAAAACCACTCAGCACAACGATTAAAATGCGACATGATTTAAGCCGAGCTTTGTGGCGCTTGCGCGGCATCCTCCTCGGCACTGAGTCGTTTCAGTTTTAAGGCAATTAAGAAGCCCAAACTCAGGAACACGCTGATCTCGATCGCGATTCCCAACCAACCGAAATTTTCCCAGACCAAACCACTGGCACTTCCCAGCGCACTTGAACCCAAGTAGTAGCAGAACAAATACAGCGATGAACCCACGGCGCGATACTGCAAGGATTGCACCGAGACCCAACTGCTGCTGGTCGAGTGCGCGGCAAAAAATGAAAAGGTAAATAACAGCAGTCCGATCAAGACCATCACCATCGAGGCGATCTGCATGATCCACACCCCGAGCAACATACACAGCAACATCGCCAAGAGTACTTTGGGACGCCCGAGTCTTCTACTCCATGCAGCAGCGCGCGGTGCACTATAGATGCCACTCAGATAAGTGATTGAGATCAGACCAATCCAGGTTTGCGACAAGCGATATGGTTCTTCCAAGAGATGGAAGCTCATATAGTTATAGATACTGACAAAGCAGCCCATCAGGATAAAACCTTGGGCAAACAACAAGCGTAACTTGGGATCAAGCAAGTTGATTTTGAATGAGGTTTTTAACTGTTTCACACTGATCGGCGAGGCTTGAAAATGTTTGGATGCTGGCAAAGCCAGATAGAACACCACCGCGATCGCCATATTGATCAAGGCAATCAGCAAGGTCGCCACCTGCCAGGTACTAAAGTCCAGTAAGACGCCCGCAATCAAGCGCCCGCTCATGCCACCGATCGCAGTCCCTGAAATATATAGCCCCATGGCAAAGCCCACATCTTTGGCCGCAATCTCTTCACCAATATAGGTCATCGCCACCGATGCAACCCCGCTCACCGCCAAACCGATCAACATACGTGTCGCCAAGAACACCGACCAAATGGGTAACAGACTACTCAGCAATAACAAAGTCGCGGCTGAAAATAGTGAAACCACCATGATCGACTTACGCCCATAGCGATCAGAAATCAAGCCGGCGAAGATCAGGCCCAATGCCAAAGCAATGGTGGAAAAAGACAAGGGAAAACTGCTCTGTGTCGGCGTCACCGCAAAGGACTGTACCAAGAATGGCATCATCGGTTGCACGCAGTACAGCGAGGAAAATATCGCGAAGCCTGCTAGAAACAAAGACAATAAAATCGCCCGGAACGGGCGAGTACCATATTCAACATAGGACGTAGACGGTGTGGATTCAGACATGACAGCTCCTCGAACCCACTCAGTATACGCCGATTTTTTACGGCTGTTTTGAGCTGAGCTGAAAAATCCAGCCGCCTTGGATCAGCCTAGATTTAACTTGCGTATGCTGTGCTTCTCAGGGCGCTGCTCAAACTCCCTCCCCTAAAAACTCACCCCCAAAAACTCGCAGCCCAAAACGCTCGCCCCATAAAACTTGCAACCCAAAACGCTCGCCCAAACTAATACAGGGGCTTGGGCAGTTTGATCTGAATGATTTCATTATCATCCGCACGTTTGGCATTACGCCCAGAGGAAAACGGAAAGTTATTGTCATTGATCACGGTCAAGGTATCTTTATTTTCGATGATGATATTTTCAATGGTTTCAAACGGAAAACTAAACTTCTCACCGACACCAATATCCCCTTCACGCGCAGCACCAAACAGTAAATTGGGATTGGCGAGGTTCATCAGATCGACCAAGTCACGGCGGGTCACCGCTTGACCGGATGCATTGAGTTCCACGTGGATCAATTTCTTGTAGGCATCCAGTTTGTTCTGACGGGTATCACGCTCAATGATGATGCCCGCTCGGTCATTGATCATTTGAAAGTCCCCGATATTGCCGCCATTGGCATCCAAGTCATACCAGTAATACTGTCCGGTATAGGCCTTCTTCTCCAGATCAAACTGGGATATCAACACCCGGCGTGCGCTATCGCCCAACAACGGCTTTTCAAGAATCGGATAGAGATAACGGCTATCGGCAGACAAGGCCATACCTTCAAAACCGCCACTCTGCTGTACCAATGGCGCGACATAGTTGATGTTGGCTTTATTGAATTGGTTTTGTGGCGAACGCAATTCCTGATCCGGCTGTAATGGATTCGGCAATACGAATGGTGCATCGAGCAGCACCCCAGTGGCATCAAAGTGCAGCAAATAAGGACCAAACTCATCACCGATCCAATAACTCCCATCGGCTGCACGTTGCATCGATTCAGGATCAAAGTCTGCCCCTGTCAGTAGACGCTCTGCCGTACCTTGATTGATGATCGGAAACGGAATTTTATGATTTGGATCGCGCAATTGGATAAAGCCCATGACCTCGACTTTGCCACTGCCCTTAGATTTCGCAGTGGTTTGTGTCGACCCGGCTTTAAAGTCAGGTTTTAACTGGTAGATCCGCAACAAGAAATCTGCTGAATTGTCCTGAGTCCCAAAGCCATTGTCTGCCATGGCCATATAGCTGCCATCGGCATTTTTCAGTGCTGCAGAAAAACCTTGGACCGGCTGTGTTTGAAACGGTGGCTTAAAGCCGTTGGCACCCTTAATCGCTGCACCTGAGCTAGGTCCGGTTGCAAAGGTATCGACATTTAAGCGCGCAAAGCCCACCAAGGTAGGCACACTGACATTGGGATGTGGACTAAGATTGTCATCGTCGTTATTACAGGCCGCCAAAGCCAAGGTGCTGCTGGCGATCAGTACTGCATATATTTTCTTGATCTGATTCATGTCGTGGTATGCACACTATTGCAAATGAGAAACCGCTATTAAAACCAATCTAGATGACACTTTCGGGTAAGCGCTGCATCTGCTGAGTCCTGTACGATTCAGCGCACAAGCTTTGCTGTAAATTTCCACTAGGGTTGCACAGCCCAATTATTTAAGCTCTGCAAATAAAGCATCCAAACTCATGAAAACAATAAAAAATAATACCAACAGCATGCGAACAAAAGCGCTGTGAGACAAAAAAATGCTGTGTGTTTAAAACGATAGTTTGACTGCCTCGACACGAGATCGAGGCTTTTTTTATGCGCATGGATTTGATCAACTTATCCATAAAAGCTTGGCTTGGGTACAGCACCGGTCAGCAACCATGCACCGAGTTCTTGGTATTTATAATCCACCGGATCATGCAAGGTCTGGGTCCGAACATTGCGCCAGAAACGATCCAGATTGAGCTGTGCTGTGGTGGCACGTGCCCCCATAACCTGAAAGATATTTTGACTGATATACAGCGAGGCTTGGGTGGCGGCGATCTTGGCGGTTGCGATCTGGACGGAGACCTGACCGCGCTGTTCTGCACTGAGGCTCGGCCCCTGTTGCCAAGCCTCACTCAAGGCCTGTACCGCTTGCGCACTCAGCAGTCGCACGCTTTGCAGTTGCAGGTAAAACTCAGCGAAATGTTTTTGAATATACGGATCATCCACGGCGCGTTGTACCAAGGCACTGGACCAAGCTTTTTGCTGCTGCACTGACTGCTGCGCCACGGCAAATGCTCCCTCGGCCACCCCCAAGAATAGATGCACAAAGATAAGCTGTGCGATCAAGGGTCTCAAGCTGGAATAGGGCGTGCTCAACGGACCGGGATCGAGCAGTAATTCATGCCGCGCCACCCGCACCTGATCAAAGCGCGTGCTGCCACTGTCGGTTTGGCGCTGTCCCATATTGTCCCAATCACCTAGAAAATATAGCCCCTGACGATCGCTCGGGATCACCGCGATCAATAACTTGTCCTCAGCATCATAGCCTGAGCACAACAATAGATCGGCGTCGATCGAACCTGAGCTAAAGCTCTTTACACCATGAAAGATATAGTCCTGCTCAGTGCGCTGCTCGACCCGAACCCGTCGATCCAGTGGATTTAAGCTATTGCCCCAAAATAACTGTTCTGTCGCGGTACGTTGCAGCCAGTCCGCATACTGTTCAGCTTGGGCAAATAACTGCACCGTGGCGATGAGTAGATGATGAAAACCATAGACATGCGCCAAAGAACTGTCCGCCTGCGCGATCACTTGAATGGTCTTAAATACGGTGGCCCAGTCTGCACCTTGCCCAGCGTAGATCCGCGGAATCGACAGGCTCAGTAGCCCACTGCCTCGGATCAGATCACGTTCAAATTTTGGATTGCCACCCTGTTTATCTCGGACCGCAGCGGTCAGGGCAAATTGATCGGCTAAAGCTTGGGCGCGCTGTATCGCGCGAGGACCTGACAACTGATCCGGTGCATTCATATCGGCGTTCTCAACGACTTAGAAATATCTGAGCTTAGCAGCCAAGCCGCAGCGGCTTTTTCTCAATAATTGCAGTGATCAGCAGATTTCCACCTATGCAAACAGCATCAAAAATACCGCAACCCTGATGGCTTGCGGTATGGATGTCATCGTCTATGAAGGTGGATTTAATGACAGATCATGTTGATGCAGTCCTAGCCGAGCCCGCGACTGGCGTTGACCTCCGCGATCAGTTGATCCACCACTTGCGGTTCTGCCAGGGTCGAGGTATCGCCCAAACTCTCCAGTTCATTGGCGACGATTTTTCTTAGGATGCGGCGCATGATTTTACCGGAACGGGTTTTCGGCAAAGACGGTGCCCAATAGATCGCATCAGGCGTGGCCACCGGTCCCATCACCTGGCGCACCCACACATACAGCTCTTTGCGTAGGCCTTCCGTTTCCAAGATCCCAGCCTGAAGCGTGACATAGGCACAGATGCCTTGGCCCTTGATCTCATGTGGCATCCCCACCACGGCTGCTTCCGCCACCGCTTCATGTGCCACCAAAGCGCTTTCGATCTCCGCAGTACCGAGTCGATGACCTGAAACATTGAGCACATCATCGACCCGTCCGGTGATCCAGTAATAGCCATCTTTGTCACGGCGGGCGCCATCGCCAGTGAAGTAGCTGCCGGGATAAGTTGAAAAGTAGGTTTCAATAAAACGTTCTGGATCGCCCCAAATGGTGCGCATCTGCCCCGGCCAAGCACTCTTGATGATCAGATTGCCCTCGCCCACACCTTCGACCTCATGTCCATCAGCATCGATCAAGGCTGGTTCAATCCCAAAAAATGGTCGGGTCGCAGAGCCTGGTTTAACCGCCGTCGCACCAGGCAAGGGCGAGATCAAGATCCCACCGGTTTCCGTTTGCCACCAAGTATCCACGATCGGACAACGACTTTCACCGACCACGCTGTAGTACCAATTCCATGCTTCAGGATTGATCGGCTCACCGACTGAACCGAGCAAGCGCAGACTACTGCGATTACTTTCACGGACAAATTTATCGCCTTCACGCATCATGGCGCGGATCGCTGTGGGAGCGGTATATAACACGGTGACGTTATGTTTATCGACGATATGACCTGTTCGTGCCCAAGTCGGATATTGCGGTACGCCCTCAAACATCAGCGTGGTGGTGCCATTCGAGAGCGGCCCATACAGCACATAAGAGTGCCCGGTGATCCAGCCCACATCGGCAGTACACCAGAACACATCATCTTGTTTGATATCGAAGATTTCTCTAAAAGTCAGGTTGGCATAGGTCAGATAGCCACCGGTGGTGTGCAACACCCCTTTGGGGTTTCCGGTCGACCCTGAGGTATACAGGATAAATAACGGATCTTCTGCATTCATGGGCTCAGGCGCACAGATGTCACTGGCACCCATAATTTCCATGTGGTACCACAGGTCACGATGCGGTTTCAGCTCAATTGGATTGCCGGTGCGATGCACCACGATTACGTGCTCAACGTTATGTTCAGGATGGATATTCAGTGCAGCATCGACATTGGCTTTGAGGGGAATCGGCTTGCCACCGCGCATGCCCGAATCCGCGGTGATGATCAGCTTGGCTTGGCTGTCTTGAATCCGACTGGCCAAGGCATCTGGTGAAAAACCACCAAAAACAACACAGTGCACGGCTCCGATCCGGGTACAGGCCAGCATGGCCACGGCGGTTTCAGGCACCATCGGCATGTAGAGCACCACGCGATCGCCTTTGCGTATGCCACGCTTTTTCAGCACGTTGGCAAAACGACAGACTTCGTCATGCAAGGACTCAAAGGAAATCACTTTATGCCGCGAAGGATGATCACCCTCCCAAATAATCGCAGGCTTGTGCGGATGTTCTTTCAGAAAGCGATCTAAACAATTGGCACTGACATTGAGCTGTCCATCTGCAAACCACTCAATTTTAAAATTGTTTTGATCATAGTTACAGTTCTGCACTTGGCTAAATGGGCGCATCCAATCCAGTTTATTCGCACTCTCTGCCCAAAACTCATTTGGATGTTGTATTGACTGTTGATAACGTTGAAAATATTGTTGTTCATTGGTCCGTGCTGTTTTCGCAAACTCTTCTGGTACTGGATAGATTTCATTCATAGGGGACGTCCTTGATGTTTCCATCTCGTCATGAGTGGCTATGCTTGGTTTTTGGTTTTATTACTTTGGTTTTATAACTTGCATGATTTCAGTATTACGATACCCTAATCTGTACAACAATTAGGCTTTGGTCGTAGACTCAAGGGTCAGATTTTGTTGTAAAAATGAGCGCCTCGTCGAAATACTGTACAGCAGTTTCGATCATATAATTATTGCGCAATGAAACGCATTTATTTTTTATAAATAAACATAAACTTACTGAAATACGCCATAAAAGGATGTGGTGACATGCAAACCCATAATTATTCAAAACTTTCTATTTTTAACGGTTCTTACTGGTTGACGCTGCTCAGTGCCAAAGGGCGACTCAATCGCACTGGCTTTTTGGCCTATAGCATTTTGCTGCACATCGTCGTGATCTTGCTGGTCTTGAAACTGAATAGTCTGAGCTTGTCCGACCTAGAACCCAAAAGACTACTGCACCTATTCACTTCACAGGGCTTGCTGGCAGTAGAACAGTTACCCGTGCTGCGCGGCATTCTGCCGGTTCTATGCGGGATATATCTCGGCTTTTGCCTGACGATTCAACGCTTACATGATCTCAATCACAGTGGCTATCGCAGTGTGCTGTTGCTGATCCCGATCCTGAATCTGATGTTATTGCTCTACCTGCTGTTTGCCGAGGGCTGTCCGCGCAGCAACCGTTTTGGGCATCCAGCAACATATCCATTTTTTCAGGGTTGTATGATGCTGATTAGTGTAATGCTCTTGGCCCTCAGCCCTTTGCTACTCCAGCTTTAATGCCATTCTGCGTAACAGTTCACCCTGCTTAATCATTTGTATGAATTCAGCAGTGAAATGTAGATCGCCTCTATGCAGTCACTGAATAGTTCAGGCAAAATAGCCCATCAATTTGAGTGGATAGCAAGCAACGTGGCTGACGAATCAACAAAGTTGAGTGCAGTGGCGCAAGACGCGACCCAAGCCCTCCATCATGCAGGTGAAAAGACCGCACAAACCGTGATTGCACAAAGTGCAAAATACAATGACGCCTACCTGACCATCGATAAGATCATGGATGGTTTTTGGGAGCGCGTGCCGTATTTTATTATTGCGATTTGTGTGGTGCTGTTTTTTTGGCTGCTCTCAAAAATCTTTAAATTTTTTATAGCCAAGACCTTATCGAACCGTTCTTATACCCGACAAAATTTGGTCTTGGTGCTCAATCGTGTCGGCAGTAGTTTTATCGTCTTTTTTGGTTTTTTGATTGCGATGGTGATCGCGATTCCCGGCTTTACCCCGGGCCAATTGATGAGTGCACTCGGGATCGGCTCGGTGGCGATTGGTTTTGCCTTCAAAGACATTTTTCAAAATATGCTGTCTGGGATTCTGATTTTACTCAGTGAGCCATTTCGCATCGGCGATACCATTATCGTCAATAACATGGAAGGTACGGTCGAAGATATTCAAGTGCGTGCCACCTTCTTGCGCTCACCGGATGGTCGCCGTGTGGTAATCCCAAATGCCACGGTGTATACCAGTGCCATCACCGTCAATACCGCATATACCCGCCGTCGTTGTACCTTTGAAGTCGGGATCGGCTATGAAGATGATGTTGAAAAAGCCAAGGATTTGATTTTAAGACTTCTCGATCGTGATCAAAATATTTTGAGTCAACCGAGTTTTAGCGTTAACGTCAGTAGCTTGGGAGACTTTTCGGTGAAGTTGGCCGTGACCTGGTGGGTCAATACCCAAGAGACTTCAACCTCGGCCTCGGTCAGTAAAATTCAAGAAGAAGTGGTCCAAGCCTTCCATCTGGAAAAAATTTCCATTCCCTACCCAGTCCAAGAAGTCAAAGTTTATCGGGGAGATACTCCGAGCACAGCAGGCGTCGATCTGCTCAAAGCCCCGCAAAACGCTCAAGCCGAGCAGCGCTAAAACTGGCTCATCAAGCGGCCCAAGACATAAGAAATCGCCGTTTCGGTGCGCAAGATCCGTGATCCTAGACTCACGGCTTGCGCACCATGGGCACAGAGCAAATCCACTTCATAGGGAATAAATCCCCCCTCAGGTCCCACGATCAAAGTACAGCCTTGATCGATCGCATAAGGCATGGCGGTCTGCGCATAAGGATGCGCCACATAGGCTGGACGATCAGGCGTGATCAAGCCCGGCAAGACATCTTCCACAAAGGGTTTAAAGCGTTTATAGATCTCTATCGGCGGCGCGATGGTATCACCAGCTTGCTCCAAACCCAGCGTGACATAGTCATCGATCTGTTGCAGCAAGGGACTTTGCCAATAGCTTTTATCAACCCGATAGCTGTGCAGTAAAATAATTTTCTCCACCCCCAAGGTCACACTGTCCATGATCAGACGGCGCAACACCTTCGGCCGTGGCATGGCCACGATCAAGGTCACCGGTAACTTGGCTGGTACAGGCTGTTGCTGCACTGCTTTTAGCTGCACTACATCCGCACTGATCGCCATGACTTCCGTCAAATAACGTGCCCCACCACGAATCCCGACTTTAAGCTGTTCACCGACTTTCAGGTCTAGGTGCTGTTTTAGATGTTGCAGTTGACGCGCTTCACGGATCGACCAATCGGTCGTGTGTGCCTGTTCAGCAGGCAGGAGGACGATATTCATTTAAACTTCAATACAGAGATAGTGATCAATAACATTCAAGTGCTGTTGTAGCGAACCGCGATTGGCAGTCAGAACCTGCTGCGCATGTTGTTGCAGTTGATCCGCCACAGATGGATCTTCTAAGCAGGCGACCAGCATCTGCACCACGTCCTCGGCAGTTTGACCCACGTACAGCGCCTCAACCTGCAGGAACTCATCGACGATACTTTGAAAATTAAAATAATTCGGCCCAAGCACCGTGGCCACGCCCATGACCAACGGTTCTAAAATATTATGTCCACCGCCCGGTTCATTCAGTGAGCCACCGACAAAACACACCTGACTCAAGCCATACCACAGCCAGAGTTCGCCCATGCTATCTGCGAGATAAACTTGGGTCTGCGCCTCAATCTGCTGCTCCAGACTCCGTCGCTGTGTCTGTAAACCCAAGCTGTGCGAGAGTTCAAACACCGCATCAAAGCGCTCCGGATGTCGCGGCACCACGATACACACATACTCTGGATGCTGTTTCAGATAAGGCTGCAACGCACTGAGCAGTTTTTGTTCTTCTGGGGCATGCGTGCTGGCGATGGTGATGACTTTGCGCTGCGCCAAACACCAATCTTGTTTTAAGGCTACAGCCTGTTCAATACTGCTTTGCGGGGCGTGAATATCGAACTTGATGCTGCCCAGCACTTGGCTGTGTGCAGCATCAA
>JASLJB010000003.1 GCA_030152605.1 Acinetobacter sp.
GCCTTGAATACTTGGCGTGGTGTCATCGCTATAGCCATTACTCGCAACACTGCCCATCAACGGAGCGACATCGTCGATCACATCCGTAATCACGGTCGCTTGCGTCGGTGCACGGGTATCTACGTTTAAGTCAAAGGTCACCGGCGCACTTTCGTTACCTGCCGGATCGGTTTGCGTGACTTGTAGGGTATGCGGACCATCCGTTAAAGCATTGCTTGGTAATGGTTCAACACTCCATAGTCCATTGGCATCAGCAGTGGTGGTCCCTAGAATATTGCCATTACTGTCTTTAAGGGTAATCAAGGCATTCGGTTCTGCCCCGCTACCATTGACTGTTGGTGTGGTGTCATTGGTATCATCACCCGGATTTAATAATCCGACGATATATTCCACGTTATCCACCACCGTATCGATGGTTAATTGCGCAGGTGCTGTGCTGTCAATCGTAATATGAAATGCTGGACTCACAGGACCCGCATTCCCGGCTGTATTTTCAACCTGAGTGGTATAAACATAGCTTTGGCCATCGACCAAACCACTGTCATGAAAGACATATTGAAGACCACTGACCAACGTGGCGGTGCCGACTTTAACCCCATCCCGATATACCGCAACCACATCACCCGCATCCATCAGCCCGTTCAGACCAATATTCAGTGTCGGTGAGCTGTCATTGCTGGTGGTTCCTGAAGCAAACTCACCAGTTTGTGGCGCGACATCATCAGTATAACTGTCGATCGTGGCGCTCTGCGTTGGAAAGCCTTCCAACGGCACCACCGCAGTCGCTGGTGGCGAGGTGTTATTGGCTTTATCTGTTGAGGTTGCAGTGACTTTATCACCGTTGTTCAATCCAGGATTGTTGACCGTCCAAGTGCCATTTGGGCCCGCAGTGGTGGTTTCAGTTTCTCCATTTGGAAAAGTCACCACCACTTTACTGCCCGGTTCAGCCGTTCCAGTAATCGGATCGGTCACATTGATTGGATCAATCACCGGTGCAGGCGGTGCTAACGCATCCACGATCGCAGTTGCAGGTGGCGAGACCGTCCCAATCGGATTGGTGGCGGTCGCGGTGATTTTGTCTTCATGATTCAGCCCAGGATTGGCAACCGTCCAAGTACCATCTGTCCCGGTCACCGTCGTCACCTGAGTGCCATTCGGGAAAGTCACCACAATCACATTACCCGGCTCTGATTTACCTGTAATCGGGTCTTTACCGTTGACGATATCAATCGTAGGTGGATTGACCGGCGTTGGTGGAATCACAGGATCTACCACTGTCACCACGGCGGTGGCTGGCGGTGAAGTATTGTTGGCTTTGTCCGTGGCTGTGGCGGTAATTTTATCGCCATTATTCAGTCCCGGATTGGTCACAGTCCACGAACCATCCGTGCCTGCTGTGACTGTTTCAGTTTTTCCATTCGGAAAGGTCACCACGACTTTGCTGCCCGGTTCTGCCGTTCCGGTGATCGGATCTGTCTTGTTAATGGGATTGATCACAGGTGCAGGGGGTGCAACAGCATCCACAATTTCAGTGGTTGGCGGTGAGGTGTTGTTGGCTTTATCGGTGGCGGTGACCACGACTTTATCGCCATCGGTCAGTCCCGGATTGGTCACGGTCCATGAACCATCGGTACCGGCAGTGACTGTTTCGGTTTCTCCATTCGGGAAGGTCACCACGACTTTGCTGCCCGGTTCTGCTGTTCCGGTGATCGGATCTTTGCCATTGATTGGATCAACCACTGGCGCAGGCGGTGCAATCGCATCCACTGTTTCAATCACGACTGGTGATTTGTTGTTATTGTTATCGATGGCGATGACTTTGATTTCCTGACCATCGGTTAAGCCCGGATTGGTCACGGTCCAAGTACCATCGGTGCCGACCAAGGTCGATTGGGTTTCTCCATTTGGAAAAGTTACCGTAATGGTCGTGCCCGGAATCCCGGTACCCGTGATCGGGTCTTTACCATTGACGGGATTCACCACAGGTTTTTCCAGGATGATGCTCGGTTTCACTGTTTCTTTGTCAGTATGCCCAGCCCACGCGATGATCCCCGCCGCAGTCACCGGTACCGCCAACCACCCCCATAAATTACTTGCGCCATCGTGATACAGTAGCGGTTCGATACTGTCGATATAACCATAGCTAATATTTTCTAATAATGCCCCGTTGGCATCGGTAAACTGCACCCAAATCAATTGGTTTTGGTCATCTTCAAAGACCAAACTATTTTCCGTGTTGTAGTCAGCGCCTTCAAAAAATTGATGAATCACCAACACTTCACCGCTCTTTAAGCGAATGATCGCATCATGACCATTCTTCACGATACTTAAAACATTTTCCTGATTGGTTTTGATTAACACCACTGAGGCTTCAGAAACTGAAACCGAATTTGTATTCACACTTTCTAAGACTTTATGCGTTTGTTTAGAGATTACTTTTATTTCAGACATGACATACCCTCAAGGATAAAAAACGCTGTTTGTATAATTTCAAATATTATTTTGATTTTTTCAGTTATTCACCGACCTATATAAAATAGGTTAAATAAGCAACAGCATCAATATAAACATCAGCCTGCCTGTGATCGAGGAAACAGCTTTGCAAAGCTTGAAAATTCAAACAAATCCATTTTCGCCTAAAAACCACACAACCAAATAATTACATTGAGTTTTTTACTTTAATTGTTTTTAAATTTTAATATGCACTAAAGCCATTTTATTTAAATCACTGCGTCTAGATATAAGTAAAGACGTTTTATTCAAAGCCGATATGTGTATTAACAATTTGTGAAGAAAAGCGATTTTAAACCAATGAACAGTATAATCTGATTTGAAGTTTTAGTTATTAAACACCCGCCATTTAAATCAGGCGCTGCCCGATAAAACAATCAACATGCATACATAAAAAAAGCCAGCATAATTGCTGGCTTTTTTATATTCACTTGAATATCGGTATTAAGGTTTTCTAATTTCAGTTTTTGAAACTTGAGCATAATCCATCAAGATATTTGCCGCTTCATTAACGAAGGTTTCTTCTTCAGGCAATGGCGGACGTTTATTTGCCTTAATCTTGGCACGTGCTTCGATTAACGCATCCTGTGCGGCTTGATAGCTTTCCCAGTTTGCAAATGGTTTTTGATTGGTCACGGCACGACGTTTGTTTTCAGCATCCAAGGTTTTTTGCTCAAGCGCAATCAACTCAGCCTTACGCTGATCGATATCCAAGACCACTTTCTTCTGCTCTTTGGCTTGTTTTGCAATCGCCATACGCGTTTCAAGATACTGGAACTGTGCATCAGTTTGGGTGCGTTTCGCTGAGGATTCGCTGAGCTGAGGGATATAGGTCTTCACTACACCTTCACGCTTAAACGGTGCGGTCGGGATGGTGTCCCATTTCAAAGCATTCTTGGCTTTACGTTCACCAAACTCTTCATCGTAAATATCGACCAATTTAATATCTGGCACCACGCCCTTGTTTTGGGTACTGCCACCGGTGACGCGATAAAACTTACGTTGCGTCAGTGTGGCTTGACCATAGGCCAAGGTATCGAGCTGCACTTGCGCTGTACCTTTACCGGTGGTGGTACTGCCGATCACGATGCCGCGCTCATAGTCCTGAATCGCCGCAGAGAAAATCTCACTGGCAGATGCCGAAGCCAAGTTGATCAATACCGCCAAAGGTCCCGCATAGCTTTGTGCGCCGCCATCGGTATCATCAAAGACACTGACATTGCCGTTGCCATCACGAATCTGCACCACTGGGCCTTCTTTGATAACTTGACCGAGCATTTTCGCCACTTCTTCTAAGGAACCGCCCGGGTTGTTACGTAGATCGATGATCACGCCTTCAACCTTTTGTGCCGCCAAAGCTTGCAGTGCTTTGTTGGTGTCTTCAGACACAGAACGATATTCTGTACCGGCACGGCGAGCACGATAGTTCAAGTAGAAAGACGGAATCTCGATCACACCAAAACGATGCTTCACCCCATTACGGTTAATCTCGACAGTACGTGAACGTACACCAGAGTCTTCTTCTTGGATAATGTCACGGGTCAAACTCACCACGCGTGCTTGGCTCATCGAGGCACCTGCACCGAGTAGTTTGATCGAGACTTTGGTACCGCGTTTGCCGCGAATCAGACCGACGATTTCTGAACTCGGCCAGCCGATGACATCGACCATCTTCTCGCCATCTTGCGCCACACCGATGATGCGATCGCCAGATTTGACCTGACCGGATTTACTCGCAGGCCCACCCTCAACGATGGTTTCAATCTTGGTATAGTCTTCATTGCCACGGTCTGGACGAATCGCGACCCCGATCCCCTCAAGCTGTAACGAAGTTTGACGGTTCAACTCCATCGCATCCACAGGTGGGAAATAGTTACTGTGTGGATCATAGGTGGCGAGCATGGCGTTGAGGGTTTTTTCTAACACATCATCGCTCTTAACTCGGCCGATGCGCTGCAACTGACGGGTATAACGTTTGGTCAGAGTCTGAACTGGCGTTAAATCTTCTGCTGCAGTCAAGTCTTGACCATTGGCCAAAGAGGGATCTGCTTTGAGTGCTTTTTGCTTGGCGTCTTCTTCTTGTTTGGTGATGGTCAAGTTAATTAACTGTGAGACCAGCATTTTTTCCCAATGACTTTTTTGTTCAGCTTCAGTTTGGAAATACGGCGCTTTTTCACGATCGGTATCTAAATATACCCCAGCCTGTTTGAGGTTTTGTGGCTTCTTCAAATCCGCCAACATAAACTCATAAAAGCTTTTTAAGCGTGCACGATAATGCGCATGAATCGCAAATGGCCCCGACAAATCGCCGGCTTTGAGTGCGGCACCAAAGTTTGCACCATATTGTTTTTTATATTGTGCAACTTCAGAAGCCAAAAATAAGGTGTGATCAGGATCGAGACTGTCGAGATACATATCCAAGATACGTTGTGATGTATTGGCATCCAAACGCATATTCAAATAGTGCTGACGATCCACCAAGGTTGCCAATTGGCGTGAAACCAAGGCTTGAGCTTGGGTCGGTTGAATCGAGGCAACTGAAACGGAAGCAGGCTCTGTCGCTGCTATTGCCTCATTGATGGTGTGGTTAAAAAATAAACCACCAGTCGCAATAGCAACTGCGCAAGCGATTAATTGTAGTTTCATAAATACAGTTTACTTCCTTGGGTTTTCCCAATTCAACGCTGTTTCTTGAGCTGAATTGGTTAGAATTCAGAATCTTAAACAACTTTATTCGATTATGTGGTGTAGTTTTATCATAATATGTACGGATAAAATGTAGCAAATCATTGCAAAATTCAGTTATGGTTTGCCTGTCTAAAAAAGTACAGCTACGGATTTTCACTATGATTGGCGCACTGATGCTGGATATAGCAGCGACGACCCTGACGAAAGAAGATATTCAATTATTAAAAACTCCGCAAGTCGGTGGTGTGATTTTATTTGCACGAAACATCGAATCCGCCGAACAAGTCCGGGCTTTAACAGACCATATGCGCTCTGTTCGACCGGAACTGTTAATTGCAGTGGATCAAGAAGGTGGACGAGTACAGCGCCTGCGTCAAGGCTTTAGTGCTTTGCCTGCAATGGGCCGCTTTGGTGAGCTTTATCTCGAACAACCGGAACGCGCGCTCGACTTGGCCGAACAATGTGGTTGGTTAATGGCGATCGAAGTCTTGGCGGTGGGCATCGACTTTAGCTTTGCGCCAGTCCTAGACCTCAACCTGATCAGTGATGTGATTGGTGATCGAGCATTTGCCAATAATAGCGCTGATGTGATCGTCTTGGCACGTGCATTTATGCAAGGGATGCGCCGCGCAGGTATGGCCAGCACCGGTAAACACTTTCCTGGACATGGCTCAGTCAAGGCAGATTCGCATGTGGCCGCAGCGATCGATTCACGCAGCTATGCGCAGATCTATCAACAAGACATGCAAAGCTTTATTCAACTGCAACCTGAGCTTGATGCACTGATGCCCGCGCATGTGATCTACGATCAAGTTGATCCGAACCCTGCTGGCTTTTCACCGTTTTGGATCGAAACCATCTTGAGACAACAACTCAACTATGATGGCGTATTGTTCTCGGATGATCTGAGTATGCAAGCCGCAGGTATCGCCGGTGGTGCAGATGCACGTATCTTAGCAGCCTTAAATGCAGGCTGTGATATGGGTTTGGTGTGTAATGATCGTGAAGCGGCGTTGCTGGCACTCGATGCCATCAAGGACTTGGCACTGCCGAACCAAGCACGTCTATCACGTATGCGCGGCAAAATCCCGCAGGGCAAAGTGATTGGCGATCTCAACTTAGGTGCCGAATGGCAGCAAACCCAACAACGCATCGAAGCATTTAAACAATCCTTCGCCTAAGCCCCGCACAACCAAAAATCAAACCCAAAACCATAAACCCAAAAACCCAAAAAACCAAAAACCACTCAACGGATGACACAAGGATGTGTTGCCTGTTGCGCAGTTAAACAGATACAGTAGCCCCAAGAGGGCGATTAATTCAGCAGCGATGATGACTGAAGCCTTTACCTTTACCTAGAAAATAACAAATGACGTCAGACGACTTCAACACAGTGAAAATGACTTCAGGACGACCATGACCAAGCCCGTAGCTTCAAAACATCGACATATTTCTTTTACTGCACATTACACTGGCTATATCTGGTACAAGATGGGCATTTCCCATCCGCAGTTCGCCACAGCACAAGGTAAATTCTTGGCACAACTGGCGCATCCCTTTGAAAGTTGCGCTGAAAAATTCTTGGGTGGCAGTATGCGCAGCACCCTCAAAACTCGACATCAACTCTTGGATGCACAGCTAAAACAACTGCTCGCGGATGATCCACAGTTACAAGTCTTAGAAATCGCCGCTGGCCTGTCGCCACGCGGATGGTGGTTTCGGCAACACTATCCCGAGCTAAACTACCGTGAACTGGATTTACCGGCGATGGCACAGACCAAACAGCACGCCCTCGCCCAGATCGAAGCACACAGCCCCGAAGTGATGGCCTTTGACTTATTTAGCGATGAATTTAAACAGGCCTTTGAACACTTCAATCCTGAACACGGCTTGGTGGTGATCAGTGAAGGTTTGATTAATTATTTTGATAAAACCCTGCTGCAACAGTTGATCCAATCCATCGCCGTGTATGGGCAGCAGTTTCAACATCTACATTATCTGACCGATCTCTATCCTGAACCGATCAAGCACAAACTGGCCAATGTGATCTGGAGTAGCAGCAAACTGCTTAAGCTGATGTCACGCAGTGCCTTTAGTTTTCACTTTGTCTCACCGCATCAGGTCAAGGCTTTTTTCCAACAGGCTGGCTTTCAACAGATCCAAGTGATTCAACCCACTGCTGAGCACGGCAGTCACAGCGTGGCTGATGCGACTGCGAACTCAAATCGAGACGATGAACATTTGGGAGATCTGGTCTGGGTCATTCATGCACAGCGCACCCAATCCGATCCCCCTGTTGAATGCATGCCGGTGAGTTAAGAAAAGTGCCGCGTTTGAAGCAATGTTTTCCTTAACTGACCGGCATGAGCAATGGCATGGCATTTTTTTCATGCTCAATCAGCTTCAATAGGCGCTCAGAAATCTGAAAAGAGCCGTGTTTAAACAACACCCGAATCTGAATCGGTTCGGCACTTTTCGCGATATGGGTTGGCATTTCTGTACACGAGATATCAAAGATCAGACACTCGACTTGAAACTCCCCGTCTTGGTCATATAAACATAGCGCCAAATCACGCGGATGTTTCTGCACAAAGGAATGTAATTCAAGATCTTCTAACTGCAAACACACCCCAAAGTAGTTGATATCCTGCACCCGTACAGCAATATTTGTCTCGCCATGCCGCAAATAGGTTCGATCTTGGCGCAAGGGAATGCGTGTTTCACCACGGCGTTCCAAGTTTTGCAGTTGTTCGCGGTTCAGCGCAATAATCCCCGCCACTTGGTCGATCGGCTCGCCCTTGAGAAAGGTGGTAAACAGATTCATGGTTTCTTTACGGCGCTGCAACTGAGGCAAATGATCCGCATCGGCAATCATAGCGAACTGCATATCTGGGCATTGCAAGGCAAAGTTGGCATTTTCAAAGGGCAAGGTAAAACTGTCATACTGCCCACAGGACACCAAAGTTTTACAACGCGGTACAGGCACATGCGACAATCGCAGCAAGCGATTGCAGTTGATCTCATAACGATGCTGCTCCATGCTGCCAAAGCCCGACATCTGCTGAAAAAACAAACGTCGTGCGGTCGGTGACATTCGGGTTTTGTCCAACTTGGCGTGGTTGATCAGATACAAGATCACCGCCTGACCGAACTCCTGCATGCGCTGCTCTTGCATCAATAACAATGATTCTTCGAGCAGCATCCGCCAGCTTTTACGGGTCTCCTGCATGACCCCCATCAGAATCATCCGATCCACCAGTTCGGGACGTTGATCTGCAAAACACGAGGCCACCACCGATCCCAAGGACAAGCCCATCACCGAGACTTGCGGGATCTGCATCAGATCCAACCACTCACCGAGTAGCGCAGACAATGCCGGCAGGCTTAAACTGGCGGCAGACTCACCTGTATCGCGATTATAGATCTGTTGGTTCGATCCCAAAGAAGGCATATCAATTAAGATCACCGGGCCTTTTTCAAACAGTTGTTCAACACAGTATTTATAAGAATTAAAGTTTTGAAATGCCCCACCGACGATCACGATCGGGGTATTGGACTGGGTCTTGGGATCTGCGATCGCCATGTATTCGATCTTCCAACCTCCGATCCAACTCTCCCGACAAGGCGACTTAAAACTACCTTTATGATAAGTATCAAAAAATGCATCGGGGTCATGCTGTGGTTGAAGATTATTTTGCTGAAGCGTCGAACTGTGGTCGTGATTGAGTTGCTGATCCCGCTGAAAAATGGAATTCATTTTTGCCTCCATGCTTGCGTTATTGTTTTTTTGCAAGCTTGTTTATACAAATCATTTGTACTTTAAACTGATCACCCATCATCAGGGTCTGTTGACAATTCATCTCTGTTTGCGGTTGTTGCTATTTTTTTAACCAACAAGTGATAGATTGATAAATTTAGCGGAAAATATAATTCCTGTATGAAGTGTCAACAAACACCGAAACTTGAGTTACAGCACCATCCATATGCTGCAAGTTTATACAGATAGGTCACACAATCGCAACGACAGAATTGACCGTTCGTCAAAATTAATCTGTCAATGATCTAAAAAACCAAGCCTAGGCCGTCACCCACAGTATTTCAAAACAAAGCGTAGATTGTTCAACGGGCGACTGCTACTATCGAATCACATCAAAAATTTTTAAGTTACTCGATCATCATCATGCAAGAACATATTGAGATAGATTCCATTGAGGAATACATGCACAAGGTTGGACAGCAGGCACGTCAAGCATCGGCGCTGCTGGCCAGTGCGTCTACACATGTAAAAAATAATGCTTTATCCGCGATTTACACCGCCCTGCAACGCAGTGAAACTGAGGTCTTGGCCGCCAACCAATTGGATATGAGCCAAGGTCGCGCACAGCAGCTGGATGAGGCGCTACTCGATCGTTTAGAGCTGACCCCGGCACGCTTTAAAGCCATGCTACAAGGTCTAAATGATGTCATCAGCTTGACCGATCCGATTGGTGAGATTACCGATCTGGCCTTCCGTCCTAGTGGGATTCAACTGGGTAAAATGCGCGTGCCGCTCGGTGTGGTCGGCATGATTTATGAGTCACGTCCTAACGTGACCCTTGAGGCCGCAGCGCTGGCACTCAAATCTGGCAATGCCATCATCCTCCGTGGCGGTTCAGAAGCACTACAGTCCAATCAGGCCATTGCCCACGCGATCCAACATGGGCTCAAAGCTGCGGGTTTACCTGAGCACTGTGTGCAAGTCATCAAAACCAAAGACCGTGCTGCGGTGGGCCAGTTGATTACCCTAAATCAATTTGTCGATGTGATTGTGCCACGTGGTGGTAAGAGCTTGATTGAGCGCGTCAGCAAAGAAGCCACGATCCCGGTGATCAAGCATCTCGATGGCAACTGCCATGTCTTTGTCGAAGCGCAGGCCGATCTACACAAAGCCCTGCCGATCGCATTAAATGCCAAAACCCATCGTTATGGCGTGTGTAATGCCATGGAAACCTTGTTGGTGGATGAGAAAGTGGCGGAAGAATTTTTACCGCATATCGCTGAACTCTATGCAGAAAAAAATGTCGAACTCCGTGGCTGTGCTGAAACACAACGCATCTTGGGAGAGCACGTCATCGCTGCGACTGAAGAAGATTGGTATACCGAATATTTAGGCCCAATTTTGGCGATCAAAGTGGTCAGCGGTATGGAAGAAGCGATTCTGCATATCAACCACTATGGCTCACATCATACCGATGCGATTATCACCGAAAACTTTAGTCTAGCGCGTCAGTTCTTGACCCGTGTCGACTCTAGCTCGGTGGTGGTGAATGCCTCTACTCGTTTTGCCGATGGGTTTGAATATGGTCTCGGTGCTGAAATCGGCATCTCCACCGACAAAATCCATGCCCGTGGTCCTGTGGGGCTAGAAGGCTTGACCTCACAGAAATGGATCGTATTGGGTGATGGACAAATCCGCCACTAACCCATACAGATCAGCCACTCAACTTGTGAATCACACTGTTGAGCACTGCGCATCCAAAATCGAACTCAGTATTTGAAAAAATACTGAGTTTTTTTACATTTAGAACAAAAAAAGTGCAGTTCAAATTTGAAGCAATCCGCAGAAGTTGTTAAATTGGAAGTGCAACATTATTAAATTTAACTGATGAATCTTAATGATTCATTAGCCATAGATCGATAGTGCTTAAGTCTAATCACCTAAAGTCTATCTAGGATGAAAAAATTTCACATGCTACAACATAAGTCCTGATCGATATTGCTGCTCTATTTGGTGTTGTTGTGCGATCAAGTAACCACAACCAACCACAACAAATAGAGCAAACAGTTGAGCAAGGACGACTCACCACAGCTAATAAATTGGGTAATTCAACGTGTCTACTTCAGTACTAGTAATCAATTGCGGTTCTTCTTCTATCAAATATGCGCTTGTCTCTGACCGTCGCGA
>JASLJB010000012.1 GCA_030152605.1 Acinetobacter sp.
ACTTCTTTTACTATATGTTTATGTCTAATAACTAGTCCAATTATTCCCCGTTGTACTAGTATTCCCCGTATTCCCCGTATTCCCCGTATTCCCCGTATTCCCCGTATTCCCCGTATTCCCCGTATTACTTGTATCGGTATCAGAAGAAGATCCACCGCCACAGGCATAGAGTATGAATGTACTAAAAATAGCGAATGATAAATTTTTAATTTTCATAAAGTTCTCTTGGTTTTTAGATATAAACCACACGAGATATGTGATTAAAGCACATCTTAGATTGTTATTTTAAAAAATAAAGCCGACCTAAGTACTATCCAAAGAACTTGTATTTTAAAGAAAATTATTTTTTTAGTACCAAAATTGATCATTAAGTATGATGAAAAAGATCAATTCAATAGCGTATATTTTGATTGATTAAAAGATAGCTGTTGCTGCAATCAGTTTGTAAATAGTCTGCAAAACTTGATTTATATCTAAGCAGCTTAAGACGAGAGCTTAGGCGTATCGAGGAGTGAAAATACTTGAGCATATTTAGACAATTCACTTTTTGGATAGAATAACAAAGCTCAATACTGTCATGCGAATTTCGATAAGCATCTACGCATCTCAGAATACATAAATTCGGATGATGGATTGAATGCTTTATTTGGGGGAGGATCTGTGAGGTCACCTTGTACATCTTGAAGGCCTAAAATAATAGCTTCAAGATTAATGACTCACCGACTTAGAAAACACGTTAATCACAACGACACCGAGAACAATTAAACCTATTCCAAAAACAGCAGGGAGATCAAGATTTTGCTTGAGCACATAGGCATTAATTGCGGCGATGAGTACGATACCTGATCCAGCCCAGATGGCATAAGTAATGCCGACGGGAATGCTCTTAATCACCAAGCTAATAGAATAGAAGGCGATCACGTAGCAGATGATGATAATCGTGGTTAATAATGGTTTTTTAAAATTATTACTATGTGGTAATAGGCAAGTTCCCATGACTTCAAAAAATATTGCGACAACTAATAATACGTATGATTTTACCAGTGGCGTCATAATATAAAACCATTATTGATATGCTTCAATTAATGTTCGAGGGTAAAGCTTATTTAAAAATAATCAAGGTGTTTTTATGTTAATTATTCTATCTTGTTGAATTTAAAGTATTAAATATGTGGTTGAAAATTTAAAAAAATCTCATTTTATAATGAAAAATATAATCGGGGAGGATGGTCGTTTTAATAATAGTGTCATCTTTAACTGTTATCTCAGCGATAATATGTTTGAATATAATGCTTGGGTTTGCACGTTTTTACTGTTCATGATATTTTGCATGGGTAATCAGGTTGGTGGACTTTGATTAAATTGGAGTTAGCATGAAAAATGAAGATTTACTTGCAAAAATAGGGAAAGCACAAAAAAATATTAGCTTGTCTAATTTATATTATTTAATGGCAATCATTGCATTGGTGGTTGCACTTTTTTTTAGTCACGAAAATGATTCTTTGTTTAACTTGGTCATCATTGTGATTATGATTTTACTGAGTGTATTTTTATTCTTATTTGGTTTTCAACTTTATAATAAAAATCATAAACTAAAGAATAAATATGAATTTATCATTAACTATCAGGATGCCCAGCTTAGAGAGCTGAGATTTGTGGTACTTGAACGAAACCGTAGTTCGCATATCGCCAAAGATTTGATCACCGACTTAATCCATAGTACTGATATTTTTGATCATGAAGAAATCAAAGAGATTCCATCGGATCTGGTCTTGCTCAAGAAAAATAATCAGGTTTCAGCTGCAAAACGAATATTAAGAAATAAAGACATCGATAAAGAAAAGAAAGTGATTATTCGAAGTTTGCTGATCCGCCATGTCTTGAATCATTCTGAACAAAATACCAAGCAGGTTTTAACATTATTAGAAGAAGCCGAAGCATTAAAAAATGCTGCCGCGGTGAGTGCTTAAATGTGGTCGGTTCTTGGCGATCGATGGGGATCGTTGTGATCGAGATGTGCGTGACTTGTTGCGATACGATTCAATCTCAAGCTGTTAGGGAATCATGATAAAACATTGATTTCGCTTTAAAGCCTGCGCATAAACTTGTAGCATGGTTTTGATCAGTTGGCATGTTGAAAGAACGAGTCATGATCAGCAAAACCACATCAAAGGAAATCACCATGCAGCAGTATGTTTACCATAGTCGCGAGATTCAAGCTTGGGAGCAACGTTGGTTTGCTCAGGGCAATAGTGCTTATGGGCTGATGCAGCAAGTTGCATGGGCACTACATTTACGCTTGCTAAAGCTATTTGCACAGCAGACGAGGCCGGTCCATAAAATAGCGGTGTGTTGTGGTTTCGGTAATAATGCGGGTGATGGTTATTTAACTGCCAAATATTTAAAACAAGCCGGCTTTGAAGTGGATATTTATGCTGCGGCACTGAATACTGATGCAGCAGCTGATTTAAATAGCGCCAGTTCTGTCAAAGCACAGCTTGAAGCGCAAGCAGAACAGCTAAATATCATTCAGGGTTTTGATTTTCAGCAGGACTATGACTGTTATATCGATGCTCTATTCGGGATCGGTTTAAACCGTGCATTGGATGAGACTTGGCAGGCTATTATTATCTCGATCAATCAAAAACAGGCGCTCAAGATCGCGATTGATATTCCCAGTGGTTTAGATGCCAATACCGGTCAGCCTTTAACGTGTGCGATTAAAGCGGATTATAGTTTTACTGCATTGGGTTTTAAGCCGGGTTTATTTACCGGCCAAGCCCAAGAATATACTGGGCAAGTCGAATTACTGGATTTGATTCCCAAAGATGCACAACTTCGTCCCTTGGCACAATTAAGTCCTCATGATATTCACTTGCCGGCACGAAAAGCCTTTGGGCATAAGGGCAGTTACGGCCATGTCTTGGTGGTGGGTGGACATCCGAAAATGGGCGGTGCAGTCATGATGGCAGCAGAAGCGGCCTTCACAGCAGGTGCAGGCAAAGTCACCGTGGTCTGCCATGCCAAGCACCATACCGCGATTTTAAGCCGTGCACCGAATTTAATGTTGGCAGACATTGAAGCACTCACAACTGCTGAGATTCAAAGCTTGATCGATCAGGTCGATGCGGTCAGTTTCGGTATGGGGTTAGGGCGTGATGCATGGGCAGAACAGCATTATAAGCAGTGGTTTACAGCGCTTAATCAATCCGACCTAGAAGTGGTCTATGATGCCGATGCCTTGTGGTTTTTAGCCCAACATCCGACCACGCTCAAAGCCAATTGCTATGCCACACCCCATCCGGGTGAGGCGGCAACTTTATTGAATACCACTGTTGCGACTGTGGAGGCGGATCGCATCGCTGCGATTTACCAATTACAACAACGCTATGCCGGCCAGTGGGTATTAAAAGGATCGGGGAGCTTGATCTTGCAGCAGCAGTTATGGATCTGTACCGCAGGCAATCCCGGCATGGGCACAGGTGGCATGGGCGATGTATTGGCAGGCATGATCGCCAGTTTAAAAGCCCAATTGCATCAACAGGTTGAGCTGCATCAAATCGTGACCTTGCATGCTTTGGCAGGAGATCTACTGGCACGACAAGGCATGCGTGGACTACAAGCGCAGCATATGAGCCAAGCGGTCTATCAAGTGGTGAATCCTAAATCCTTGCGATAATGTTAATTAAACTGCGCTTATAGCGTTAAGGTGAAAGAATTTATGCAAATATTGGAAATATAATGGGAGAAATATCCTTACTGTGCTTGGTGTTTTGGACGACTTGTCTGCCAGCTGACAATACAGGTGATCGCCAACCTTTTGACGCCGCAGCTTCTGCAAAAGAAGCACAGCGGCAGATTTTAGCATTGAATCTTGGCATTGAACATGCAGATTCAGAAGCCGTAACGCGAGTCGGTGCAGCCAAATCTAAACCGCTTAAACATAAGCCTCTTAAATAGCCTAAGCTATTAAACACGAAGACCCACTCACGCTTGCGGCGCGAGTGGGTTTTCATTAATCTCAATAATAAGTAGCTTATGAAAAGCTATTTAAAAATCCAATGATTTAATTGCAGGCATATTTAACTTCTAAATAATGCTTATGTGGTCGTTGATCTTCAGAGCTCGGTAAAGCTATTTTTTTGCCGTCATAGTTACTGTAGGTTTCATCATTTTTTAAAATACTATTGAGTTCTACGGTCAGAGTATCTGGATTGATTTTAATTAGATTTAGGTCAAATAGTGTATGTAAATCAGCTCTCAATAGAATTCCATTATTAATTACACTGGAGGAAATACCTTCTTGAGCATAAGGCACAATATGTGCAGCCTCAAGTATTTCATCTAAAGAGCATTCTGTAATAGCACATGTATTTCTATATGCAGTTAACAATTCTCTTCGAAATTTACTTTGCCCTCTACGTGCTTTGATCGTTCTAATTAAATAGTCTTGATCTATATTACTGCTTTCATCTTCGAGGTAGGATGAGTTGACAATACCTCGGGTGGAATTGGGTATATCGTCTAACTGGCCGAGGAGAAATAATGTTAAATCGATTGAATCCTTAACGTGATGGATTAATTTTTCAGTGTATTCTTCAAGTTCATGATCATTTTTGACTGTGCGGAACTCTTTTGGGTTGATGAATACATTGTTATATTTAGTACTTGTACTTGCTCCATCGACATCAATATTAAGGGCACAGTTAGCTATCTTTCGTCTAACAACATCTGAACCCTGTGAATTTGTTTTACTCTCTGCACAGCCAATCAATGCTCCTCGTCCATATTTATCAAAGCATATCGCCACATACAATCCGTTAGATACTTTTTGACCATCGGTTAATATGCAAATATGCCAAATTAAAGGGAAATTACCAGCCCCTTTAGAAATTTCATAATTAAGTTTGATGTTCTTGTATTTAATGCCTATTTTATTTTCTAATGACACTTTAAAATCATTTAATAATGATTTAGCATGAGTCGCGATTTCAGAGCTTGATGAGTATTGAATAGATTTTTCATCTTCATCAATAAGTGGAACGTCCTTTCTAAAGTTACATATATCATTGAATTTTTGATAAAGCACAAATTTGATCTCAATAAGTATTTGTTGGTAAGTATATATTTTTTTTGGAAAATTTCTATAAAAAATCAAGTTTGAATTTTAATCAAAAATAATTTGAAGATCATTCTGAGTTAATTAAGTAATCTTAGATTTAACCAAAGTATGGAAATTTTCAACATCCTACCATTATTATCAAAGCCCTCTAGACTATTTAATATATTAACCATATAGTGAACATATTAACTAGTTTTTGAGTGCTGCTGAATTACAGCATGGATCGCATTAAGGATGTGCAAATGGATATACAAGAATTTGACTATATCGTCTGTGGGGCGGGGTCTGCCGGTTGCGTGGTGGCCACACGATTGATCCAAGAGAATAAAGGCACAGTGTTGTTGCTCGAAGCCGGTGGCGATGACAGTCATATTTTTATCAAAATGCCGGCGGGTTTATCTGAAGTGATCCCGACCAAAACTTGGGATTATACGACTGAGCCCGATGCCAATACCCATCAGCGACGCATGAGTTGCGCTCAGGGCAAGGTTTTGGGGGGAAGCAGCTCGGTCAACGGTATGATTTACATTCGTGGTCAACAGCAGGATTATGATCATTGGGTTGAGCAATATGGCTGTGAGGGTTGGGGCTATGACGACTTGCTGCCTTATTTTAAAAAGTCAGAGCGTAATGAAAGTTTGTCTGGGCATTATCATGGAACCCAAGGACCATTGCATGTCAGTGAAAATCGCCATCGTCATCCATTGAGCCAAGCTTTTATCCGTGCAGGTCAGGAGTTTGGCTTAGCTTATGTCAATGATTTTAATGGCGCTGATCAGCAAGGTGTCGGCTTCTTCCAAACCACGACCTTTAATGGCGAGCGAGCCAGTGTTTCAAAAACCTATTTGAAAATGGTGCAGAACAATCCGCATTTGCAGATCAAACTCAATGTGCTGGTGCATAAAGTCCAGATTGAGAATCAGCGTGCCACAGCAGTACAGTGTGAGATTGATGGCAAAGCGCAGCTGTTCAAAGCACGAAAACACATTGTGTTGAGTGCAGGGGCGATTGGAACACCAAAAATATTAATGTTGTCTGGGATTGGCCCTGCGGAACATTTACAAAAACTCGGCATTGCGCCTGTTCAGGATTTACCGGTTGGTAAAAATTATCACGATCATTTGCATGTGTCGATTAATGCGGCGACTAAATCAGCAAACTCTTTATATGGCCAAGACTTAGGCTTGCAAAAACTCAAAAATGGCGCACAGTGGATGCTGACCCGAACCGGTGTGGTGAGTTCTAATATTTTAGAGGGTGGTGCATTTATCGATACCGATGCTGCTGGGACACCCGATGTACAAGCACATTTTCTACCCGGGCTTGATACTTGGGATGACCCTGAGAATTTAGGCAAAGGGCGAACCCACGGTATCACACTCAAAAATTGTTTCTTACGACCGAAGTCTCGTGGCGAAATCTTCCTCAACAGTACTGATCCCAAAGATGCAGTCCGGATCGAGGCGCATTTGCTGAGTGATCCTGAAGATGTACAAGGCATGATCCGCGCCACCAAATTTGGATTGGATCTATTTAAAATGCCTTCGCTACAGCAGGAAATCGCAGAAGTCTTTTCACCACCGCCGAGCAGCCATGAGGATGAGCAGGCCTTGGAAGACTTTGTACGCAATACGTGCAAAACCACCTATCACCCTGTTGGAACTTGCCGTATGGGGCGCGAGCAGCACAGTGCTGTGGTGGATCTCAATCTACAAGTTCATGGGATTCAACAGTTAAGCGTGATTGATTGCTCGGTCTTTCCTTCCATCCCGAGTGGCAATACCAATGCACCTACGATTGCGGTGGCTGAAAAAGGCGTGGCCTTACTTATGCAACGTACTTAATGCTATTGATGTAACGCATATAAGGTCGGTGTTGTTGTGCAATGTTGCGATCGGATCAGAAATTTGAGGGAGAAATCATCCTTGAGGATGACTGGCGATTAAGCATTCATCGCTAGAATGGTGATAAAGCAAATAAAATGTAGAGGGGAATTGATGTGAATAGCAACTTAATATTAAACGGTGTCAGCGTACAAGGTTTAGGGGCAAGCGTCGCCGTATTGAATCCCGCCAATGAGACGGTATTGGCAGAAGTGGCAAGTGCCACAGTGACGCAAGTCAACGAGGCAGTTCAAGCGGCTAAGGCTGCATTTTCAAGTTGGCAACATACGCCAGATGCTGAAATCAATACAGTATTTGCCAAAATTGCAGCAGATCTACGTGCTGAGCAAGCGCAGATTGCGCGCTTAATTACTTTGGAGCAGGGTAAAACCCTGGCTTTGGCGCAATTTGAAGTTGAGGCCGGTGCCAGTTGGATTGAATATCTGGCCAGTTTAGAGGTGCCAGTGCAGACGATCACTGAACCAAGCGGCAAGACCATAAAAGTCTATAACCGACCGCTGGGTGTGGTGGCGTCGATTACGCCGTGGAACTGGCCGTTGATGATCGCGGTATGGCATATCTTTCCAGCCCTGAAAACCAAAAACTGTGTGCTGAATAAACCTTCAGAATATACGCCACTGAGTACCATTAAGCTGGTTGAAATCATCAATCGTCATGTTCCCGCCGGCGTATGCAGTCTGGTATTGGGGCGTGGTGAAGTGGGTCAGGCACTCAGTGAACATCCAGACGTGGCCAAAGTCACCTTTACCGGTTCGACTCGCACAGGACAAAGTATTTTAAGTCATTCAGTCAGTTCACTCAAAAGCGTGGTGCTTGAATTGGGCGGCAATGATGCCGGCATCGTGCTTGAAGATGCGGATCTCGATGTGGCGGCAGAGCGGATTTTTGGCTCAGCATTTTTAAATGGCGGTCAAACCTGTGCTGCACTGAAACGCCTTTATGTGCATGACAGCATATTTGATGCGTTGTGTGAAAAGCTGGTCAAACTTGCAGATCAACAGGTCTTGGGCGATGGCTTAGACCCAGCGGTGAACTTTGGTCCTGTGCAAAATAAAATGCAGTACGACAAGGTCAATGCCATGATCCAAGATGCGCTTGCTCAAGGCGGTAAAATCATAAGCGCACAGCCTGAACTGCCTAAAAGTGGTTATTTTATCGCACCGACGCTCATTACGGGCATCAAAGAAGGCGTGGCCTTGGTAGATGAAGAACAGTTTGGTCCTGTATTGCCGATCGTAAAATTCAGTTCGATCGATGAAGTCTTACAACGCAGTAACGACTCTGACTTCGGTTTGGGTGGCTCAGTCTGGAGTCGGGATATTGAAAAAGCCCAGCAAGTGGCCAGTCAAATGCAAACCGGTACAGTGTGGATCAATAGCCATTCTGATTTATCACCTGCCGCGCCATTTGGTGGTTGGAAGTTGTCTGGTTTGGGTTATTCATTTGGTTTAGACGGTTTATTATTATTTACCCATAAACAAGCTGTGCATATTACAGCTTAAGCGTTGAGGATCACTGCGCTCAGTGATCCGTCAGCGTCTTTGTTACGCGCTTGGCGTGACCGTCGATCGGCAGCTCACAGGAAGTAAGCTTCGATCGATGCGAATTTGTTGAATATTTTCCAATAGGGACAGGGGGAATGATGCTCAATCATCAGTTTTTAGCTGCATTTAGCCAAAATTTTTTACAACAGGTGCAACGTGTTTTAACCATCGATGGTTATCTGATTTATAACATCAATAATGACAATCAGGCCTATAATTATCATGCCGTGAATATTGATCAAAGTTCATTAACTGAATATATTGATCAGCGTGTTGAAAGTGATCCGGTGTCATTTAGGCGCTTTTATCATGCCCAGCAGCATCATGTGGAATTATTAAATCAGCACGACTGTAATGCTGAATATTTTGATTTTATGCAACGTTGGAAGATTCAAGATACGGCAGAAGTGTTTTTTAGAAAAAGAAATGGTGATCCGATATTGGGGATTAGTATGTTGCGGCAGCAACAGCATCCGCTATTTAGTCCGCAAGATCAAAACATTCTACAATCATTTTATGGATTATCTGAAAATTATTTTTACCATCATGCAGATAGCATCGATAGAGAGTATATATCATCTGCATATCGTTTGACCAAAACAGAAGTCACGGTGTTGGAGCAGTTGTTGACGGGGATTAATAATCTTACGGTTGCGCAGAATCTAAGCTGTAGTCTTGCCACGATTAAAACCCACGTGCAGCATATTTATCAAAAAATAAATGTAAATAACCGCCAAGAATTATTATGTAAGTTTTTAAGGTGAAAATCATCCTCGCGGATGATTTATTCTACAACCGAATATTATATTTTAAAAAGATAATATGATTGATAATAGGTTTTAAGGGATGAAACATAATCTGATTACACAGTCTTTGAAAAAGTGGACTGGATTAAACTTAGTGGCCGCAGTGGCTTTATTTGGGGCGCAACAGCAGGTATCTGCACATGGTCAAGCGGCCGAAATGGTGCCCTTATATCAAAACATGAGTGATTTTGGTGCTCATGTACAAAAAGATGAATTTACCAACAGCTATAGCATTTCCAAAGGTTCACTACTGGTGCGTGCCAAGCCCAACTCAGATACGGTGTTGGTGAATGGCAAACCGCTCAAAGTCAGCGTGCCGTTGATCATTAAAAACGGCAAGCCTGAAGTCAGTAAAGAATTCGCAGCAGAAGTATTTCAATCCGGCTTGGATCAGACCTTTCAGGTTGAAGCTGCGGCGCATCCACTGAATGGCTTGACGGCACAAGAAATTAGCCAAACCTTTGCTGCGATTAGCCAGTCGCAATATGCCTATAAAAATATGCGTTTTTCCGAGATCAAACTGCAAGAGCCGGATAAAGCCAAAGTCTGGAAAGCATTTCTCAGCGACACGCCTTTGGTTGAAGACCGGATTGCCGAATTTACTTTGCTTAAAGGCAAGCAAGTGATCGAAGGGGCCGTGGACCTGAAACACGGCAAAGTCATACAGTGGAAGGTATTAGACAACACGCATGGCATGGTGTTGGCTGATGACATGGTCGCGGTGCAAGAGATCGTCACCAAAGACAAGGCCTTTAAAAAAGCCTTGGCCAAACGCGGCGTACACGATATCAGCAAGGTCGTGACCACACCGCTGACCGTGGGCTATTTTGGGGGCAAAGATGGTTTGGATCGTGAGCTAAATGTGCTGAAAGTGGTGTCCTACCTCGACACTGGGGATGGTAACTATTGGGCACATCCGATTGAAAACTTAGTGGCTGTGGTGGACTTGGACAATAAAAAAATCGTCAAACTTGAGGAAGGTGCGATTATCCCAGTACCGATGGCACCCAATCCGATTGCGGCAAAAAATGACAAGACCCAATTTAAACCTTTGAATATCGTCGAACCGGAGGGGAAAAACTTCTCGATCACGGGCCAAACCATTCATTGGGGACCGTGGTGTTTCCATGTGGGGCTGGACTCGCGTGTCGGCTTAAAGCTTTCCACCGTGACCTATAAGGATGACGGGGTGAAACGCAAAGTGATGTACGAGGGTAACTTGGGTGGCATGGTGGTGCCTTATGGTGATCCGGATATGGGTTGGTACTTTAAATCCTATTTGGATTCTGGTGAATACGGCATGGGTACACTGACTTCATCGATAGAGCGCGGTATTGATGCACCAGACAATGCTGTGTTGTTGGATGCGGTGATCGCGGACTATACCGGACAACCGCGGGTGATCCCCAATGCGATTGCGATATTTGAGCGCTATGCGGGGCCGGAGTTCAAACATCAGGAAATGAATCAACCCAATATCAGCGCTGAACGCCGTGAATTGGTGGTGCGTTGGGTCAGTACGGTCGGCAACTATGACTATATCTTTGACTGGGTGTTTAACAACAATGGCATCATCGGTATCAATGCTGGTGCGACCGGGATTGAGGCGGTTAAAGGGGTGAAAGCACGCACCATGCATGATGCTAGCGCCAAAGAAGACACCCGTTTCGGCACCCTGATTGATCACAATATTGTCGGCACCACACATCAACATATTTATAACTTCCGTTTGGATCTCGATATTGATGGTGAGGGCAATAGCTTTATGGAGCTTGATCCAGTGGTGACGAAAAATACCCGTGGCGGCCCACGTAGCAGTGCCATGGAGGTCAATGAACGCATCGTGACCACCGAGCAAGCGGCGGCACAGCGGTTTGATCCCTCAACCATTCGTTTGATTTCCAACTTGGGCAAAGAGAATCGGATGGGCAATCCAGTGTCCTATCAGGTGATTCCATTTGCAGGCGGAACTCATCCAATCGCCAAAGGCGCTAACTTTGCAGCGGATGAATGGTTATTTAAACGTCTTAGCTTTATGGATAAACAGATCTGGGTCACCAAGCGTGATAAGAATGAAAACTTCCCCGAAGGCAAGTACTCCAATCGTTCCAGTAAAGACACTGGCTTAGGTGAATTCGTCGCCAATAACGACAACATTGAAAATAAAGACTTGGTGCTATGGATGACCACAGGCACCACGCATGTGGCACGTGCAGAAGAGTGGCCAATCATGCCGACCGAGTGGGTGTATACCATGCTCAAGCCATGGAACTTTTTTGACAGTACGCCGACGTTAAAGCATGAGCACAGCCCAACAGGGACGACGCCAAAACAACATTAAACGCGCTATTGATGAATTGAGGTGCAAAGAGGATCAGCAGGATGCTGCTCCTCTTTTTTTAAAATATGCACGCCGAATTTTGATCGAGATGGAATTTATGAATAAACCTATGAATGTCACAAAGATTCAACTGCTGCGTTGTGGCGTGCTGTTACTGGCGATGAGTACGCAGGCCCTGCAAGCACAAAATAGCGATGCCATGCAGTCTTGGTCTGAAAAATTAAACATTCAGCCGGTCTTAGATCTGAGCTATGGCGTGTTTTATAGCGATCAAAGCTATCAAGATCCACATGCCCAAGCGCATAAGGCTTGGCAGGAAGCGTATGCCTTGTATGGTCTTAGTGCTGAATATCAACACCCGCATTCAACCCTCTATGCCAGTTTAAGCGCCGTGAGTACGGCGAGCTTTGCTGATGGTGATGCTGCGGGCTTTACACAAGGCACTGAACGTAAAACCAATGTAGAAGAATGGCGTATCGGTTGGCGCAATGGTCGTGCTGAAGATGCAAGCGTTGACCTGAGTTTGGGACGGCAAAATGTACAGATCGCAGACGGTTTCTTGGTGGCCGGCGATGCGCTGAATATGGGGCGGGGAATCGCAGAGGGGGAGCTGGACCGAGGCGGGGCTTATTATTTGGCGGGGCGTAAAAGTTTTGATTTCACCACGCTGCTGCATTATCAACTGACGGATCAGATCAAAAGTCATTGGTATTACTTGTCCTCCAAGAATAAAGCGCAATATCAGCCCAAGCTCTGGGCCACCGATTGGCACTATCAGTTCAAGCATGACCAACAGACGGGGCATCCACCGCGGATCAGTGAGTTGGGCTTGACCTATTTACAGATTACCGATCTGGAAGATCCGGTGCATGAGTCAGGACGTCAAGATCTCAAAGACTTGGCGTTGCGTGGCAAGATGCAACTGACACCGCAATTGGATTTAAATGCTGAATATGTCTATCAGCATCAACAGCAACAGCATGAACAGGCATGGTATCTGGCGCTGAACTATCATCTTGAGCAACTGCCGTGGCAGCCGGTGTTGGGCTATCGTTACGCCTCCTTCTCAGAACATTATGATCCTTTGTTCTATGGCAATACCGATGCTGGTTTTGGCACTTGGTTTCAGGGCGAGGTGGCTGCCAATTATGCTGGTCCTTTTAGCCGCAATGCGCGTATCCAGCAAGTTTCGCTACAGGCTGCTGTCAAAGACAATCTACACTTGGGGTTGTTGGGTTATCGCTTTGATACGCTGAAGAAACAACATGAGGATTTAAGCGCTTATGAATGGGATGTGTTTGCTGTTTGGTCCCCTGTTCAGAAGATCAATGTGATTCCCTTGTTAGGTTTTTACACACCGAAAAAAGACTTCAGTTCGGGCGGGACACAGGTACAGGGCACATCGACCAACAGTTATGCCCAACTGATCTTGCAGTATGTGTATTAGCTGGATGTAAATTAAATCCCCCAGCATCAGGCTAGCACCGCGACTCCGAGCATGACTTGAATCGTGCTCGGGTTTTAGATCCGCGCCGTGTGCAAATGAGTGCTGCGGAACTCGGAGGGACGTACTCCTGCGTGGCGTTGAAAGAAACGACTAAAATACGCCGGGTCTTTAAAACCAAGCTGATAACACACGGTATTGATGCTGGCATCAGAAAAGATCAGTAAGCGTTTGGCCTCTTGCATTTGTCGATCAAAGATCAGTTTTTTGGAGGAGATATTGGCAACACGACGGCAGATGTCGTTGAGGCGGGTTTCAGTGACTGCCAAGTGCTGTGCATATTGGGTCAGGGACCAATGTTCAAAAAAATGCTGTTCAATTAATTCATTAAAGGCTCTAAACGTGGCCAAATCACCATGACAACGATGAATTCGTGGTGTGCTGACATCACCGAGACGAATCAGTTGAATAAAAATCAGTGAAATCAGGCTTTTTAAGGCCACCGGGCGACTGACTTTGTTGGCTTGGAATTCTTTGTGTAGATCGACGAAATGGCGTTCCAGTTGTCTGAGATCTTCGGCATGATCGGGCTTTAAATCCTGCATCGAGATACACAACGGCACAATGTTCTGTACTTTTAAATCGACTTGGAGCAGCGGCCAGATTAAATTTTGTTGCACGGTGAGTACATGTCCTTCGCATAGGGGATCGGTCATAAAGGCATGTGCAACAGAAGGCGGGGTTAAAAAGCACACCGGCGCTTTACAGACGTATTTCACATCGTCGAGAAAAATACGGATCGCACCCTTGGTGACAAAATGAATCTGAAAAAAACCATCATGACGATGTGCCGGTACGTTGACCCCAAAGAAGTCCGCCAACTTGCCCAAGACTTCATAGTGAATCTCAGCATCCTTATAGCGCTGGTCGTAAACTTCACCGAGCTTGATATTTGGAATCTGCATTGTATTCATACCTTCTAATCCATGAAAAGTATTGTTATTTAAGCGTGATTGTAAAAAACGCTTGAAAAAAGTTAATATGTTAATTATAAAGTTAATATATTAACTAATTTAAAAATTGTCTAGTCTAATCGTATCAGCATCATCTACAGGAAGTCTTCAATGAATGCGTTAAACAAGATCAACATGGATGGAGATATTTTTGGTATTGCCTTGAACTATAAGTGCTTATATCAAAAGTTGCAGCCGCAGTTCAGTGCAAAACCTTATATTCATGAACCGAAAAAACCGGTTTTATTTATTAAGACCCCAAATACTCGTAATTACACTGGACAGCCGGTTTTTAAAAAAGATGCTGACATTTTACAGGCCGGTCCGACACTGGGCATCGTGATCGGGAAAAGTACCCGTCGGGTCACGGAAAGTGAAGCTTTACAGCATATTGCCGCTTATGTGGTGGTGAATGAATTGAGCTTACCCGAAGAAAGTTACTATCGCCCAGCCATCAAGGCCAAATGCCAAGATGGTTTTTGTGTTCTCGGCACACCGGTGGCCAAGGAGCAAGTCTCGGATCTCAATGATTTGGGCTTACGTGTTTATGTCAATGATGAATTAAAGCAACACAGTACAACCGCCAATTGGCTGCGTACACCGGCGCAGCTCATTGCTGAGATTTCAGAGTATATGCCTTTAAATCAAGGTGACATCATTCTGACCGGGACGCCATTGGGCCGTGTTGATGTTCAAGTCGGCGATCAGGTTCGGGTTGAGATTGATCAACTTGGTGCGGTGAGCAATCTGATTCAGTCAGACACTTCCGAGGCGGCCATCCTGCATCAGCAGCAGCAAAACCATCCTGAGCATCCTGAGCGTATTAACCTGAGCACGGCGAGAACGGCGCGCATCCGTTATCAAGAGCAGATTTATCAGGTCGAGGTGCTGGTCGATGCGACTGATGCCGATGCAGCATTGCAAATCAAGTTGCCGAGTGGTGAGTTACTGCAAGAGCATGAGGTGGAATGGCTTGCCCCGACCACGGGCAACATGTTCGCGCTGGGGCTGAACTATGCGGATCATGCACGTGAGTTGGCTTTTGAACCGCCGAAACAACCGTTGATCTTTATTAAGGCACCGAATACCTATACCGGGCATCGCAGCCAAACTTGGCGTCCGAATGATGTTGAGTACATGCACTATGAGTGTGAGTTGGTGGCGGTGATCGGCAAAGTGGCCAAAAACGTCAAGCGTGAAGATGCATTGGCATATATCGCGGGCTATACCTTGTGTAATGACTATGCCATCCGCGACTTTTTAGAAAACTATTATCGTCCGAACCTACGGGTTAAGAATCGCGATTGCACCACACCGGTCGGTCCATACTTGATTGATCAGCGCTTGGTGCCTACGCCGAATCGCTTGAGTCTAAAAACTTGGGTCAACGGCGAGTTACGCCAACAAGGCACAACCGCAGACATGATCTTTGATGTGCCATTTTTGATTGAATATCTCTCCTCCTTTATGACCTTACAACCCGGTGACATGATCGCCACAGGCACACCAGAAGGCTTGTCTGATGTGGTGCCTGGCGATGAAGTTGTGGTTGAGATCGAGGGTGTGGGCAAGTTACGCAACTTCATCGTGTCCGAAGCAGCATTTTATAAACAACAGGCTTAAGTTCAACAGACTTAAGTCCAACAGCGACAAACCTAAAAAACCGAAAAGATAAATCAATGGATGAACCACATGATTAAGCATTGGATTGATGGCAAACAAGTCGAAAGCAAAGAGAGCTTTAGTAACTATAACCCGGCGACCAACCAAGTGATTTGTGAAGTCGCCAGTGGCGGTCAGGATGAAGTTCAACTGGCGGTGGCGGCAGCCAAGAAAGCTTTCCCACAATGGTCAAGAACGCCTGCCAAAGAACGTGCGCGTTTGATGCGCAACTTAGGCGAATTGATCGATCAAAATGTCGCAAAAATTGCAGAACTGGAAACCATGGATACTGGTTTGCCGATTCACCAGACCAAGCATGTGTTGATTCCGCGTGCTTCGCATAATTTTAATTTCTTTGCGGAAGTCTGTACCCGCATGAATGGTCACTCATATCCGGTCGATGATCAGATGTTGAACTATACCTTGCATCAACCGGTGGGAGTCTGTGCCTTGGTCTCGCCGTGGAATGTGCCGTTCATGACCGCGACCTGGAAAACCGCGCCGTGTCTGGCCTTGGGCAATACCGCGGTACTGAAAATGTCAGAACTCTCACCACTCACGGCCAATGAGTTGGGACGTTTGGCACTGGAGGCAGGGATTCCTGCCGGGGTGTTGAACGTGGTGCAAGGCTATGGTGCGCATGCGGGTGATGCACTGGTCAAACATCCGGATGTACGCGCGATTTCCTTTACCGGCGGAACCGCGACGGGACGTAAAATCATGGCCAATGCTGGACTGAAAAAATACTCCATGGAGTTGGGGGGTAAATCACCGGTGTTGATCTTTGCCGATGCGGATCTTGAGCGCGCACTTGATGCGGCACTGTTTACCATCTTCTCCTTAAACGGTGAGCGTTGTACCGCAGGCAGCCGAATTTTTATTCAGGACACGGTCTATGACGAGTTTGTGCAAGAGTTTGCGCGCCGTGCCAAAAAAATTAACGTCGGTGATCCCCAAGATCCGAATACCCAAGTCGGAGCGATGATTACCCAAGCGCATTACAACAAAGTCACTGGCTATATCAAGATCGGGATCGAGGAAGGCGCCAATCTCTTGGCAGGCGGACTAGCGCGTCCGAGCGGTCTAGCGGAACATTTAAAACAGGGTCAGTTCATTCAACCGACCGTGTTC
>JASLJB010000086.1 GCA_030152605.1 Acinetobacter sp.
CGCACCGCGCCTTTACGTGTCACCAGTACTTCCTGACCAAAATGTTCTTCTTTATCAACATAGTTGTGGTGACAGTTGACCGCCTCCACTTTAGCATTAAAGGCTTTAGGAATGATATTTCGTAATGCAACAATTGCTGCTTCCATCATCAATTCACGGTTTTTCATTGCAAAACGTTGTGCCCAACCCACGGCAAACCAATAATCATCAAAGTGTTCCGTCCCCTCAACCAAGTAAGCCAAGTCTTTATCGGGCAGTTGAATAAAATGCTTTTGCATGTCTTGGCGTGCGAGTTCAATAAAGTAATTACCAATAGCATTGCCCACACCCCGCGAACCCGAGTGCAGCATCACCCAGACCTGCTGATGCTCATCCAAGCAAATTTCAACAAAGTGATTTCCAGTACCTAAAGTGCCGAGTTGTTTATGGTTGTTGGTATTTTTAAAGCGTGGATGCTTGGCACAGATCAGATCGAAGTCAGCTTTGAGTTCAGCCCAGACCTGATCGACACGTTCAGTGGTATTTTCCCATGAACCTCGATCTCGTCGGCCACGGCCTTTGGTCATGCCATGTGGAATTAAACGTTCAAGTTCATGGCGTAAGCCAACTAAATTATCCGGTAGGTCAGAGGCATTCAGGCTGGTACGCGCTGCCATCATACCGCAGCCGATATCGACCCCCACCGCAGCAGGAATGATCGCACCTTTACTTGGAATCACGCTACCGATGGTGGCACCAATCCCGACATGCACATCCGGCATCACCGCCATCCATTTGTAAATAAATGGCATTTGCGCCGCTTTTAACAATTGGCTTTTGGCATTCTCATCCACATGGACCCCTTTGGTCCACATTTTAATTGGAACACCTTTATCATTTTGAATCACTTGATAGGCACGATTATTTTCAGCTTGTTTTTCAATCTGTTGATTTATTGACATAGACATTTGATTCTTCCTCATCAAAACCCACCGACCAAGCGTTTGTCGGTAGGTGATTTACTAGTATACATCCCATGATGTACCGCCTGTATATTGCAGTGAGTGTGCCAAGTTTGATTGGGTGAATGGTGGTGTGATATTAACTTTATGATTTTTAATAATTAAATATTTTTAATTTAAACGAGTGTTGAGCAAGTATTTAATATGGGTTTGGTTTTTTTATATATAAATAGATAGATTTGTATTTTTAAAGATATTGGTTTTGGGTGTGTGCTGCCAGTTTGTTAATCACCTTGAAATAGCCTAGGTATTAAAACTACATTTCAATCGGTTTATTGTTTGGTATCTGCCAATGGCGGCAGGACGCCGCCTATTTTGCGCTGGGGTTATAGGGATGTAGCCCTCAGCGCAAAGAGAGTTTTGGTTACTTTTTAAAAAGTAACGAGAAAAAGTTACTCGGCAAGTCTTCCCGTCTAGATTCAAGGTGAGCAAATCCTTACTTTTCTTTTTTAAAAAAGAAACAAAAACTTTTCCAAGCCCAGAACTCGCACGCATCCGTCACGGATCAAATTCATCGCAGAAACAGGGCCTATCCAATCAAGGCTGGGCCCCACGGAATAAATACTCGGGTGAGTCAAATGTTTTAAAAAGAACTCATGATGAATAGGTTCGGGTGATCCAATTAAAATAGCCTAGGTATTAAAACAACATTTCAATCAGTTTAATATTCGGTATTTGCCAATGGCGGCAGGACGCCGCCTATTTTGCGTTGGGGTTACAGGGATGTAGCCCTCAGCGCAAAGAGAGTTTTGGTTACTTTTTAAAAAGTAACGAGAAAAATCTCCTCACACTGGATACCGAACAATAAGACTTGCCGAGAGGATTTTTAAATTGCTGATCTGCAAGCGCACAACTAGGAATCTGCGATGTTTCGGTGATAAAGCTGTTGCAACTTCCCGTTGGCATCCAAATGATACTGATCAAAATCGTCCGCCAAATAGAACTGGCCTTGATAGTGCGCTGCGACCTCATCTGCCAACAGCTTAAAGCCCACGCTGTTGTGATAGCGCGGGCTAAAATGAGTCAGGATCAGATAGGGGAGTTGTTGCTGCTGTGCAAACTGAGCCAGCATCTTGGCTGAACTGTGCATGTGTGCTGGCCCAATCCGATCAAGGCAAGCTTGGTCATAGGTCGATTCATGAATCAGTAGTTGCGCACTTTGGCAGGCATCGCTTAAAAGCTCAGGTTGATCGTTATCACCGCCAATCACAGTGCGGACAGTTTGCGTGGTCGCATCTACAAAGTCCGCAGGGTCTAACTGTCGACCCTGCCACTCCACCGCATGACCTTGTTGTAATGCACCCCAAAGCTCACCTTTGGGTAGACCAATGGCATGCAAGGCCTCCGAATTCAGTTTGCGCTGAGTCTGGACAGCGTTAATGCTAAAGGCATAACAGGGCACACGGTGATGCAAGACATGACTTTGAATGGAGAGGTTTTTGTTTAGTGGATGTGGCGTACTCAAACGGCTGGCATCGATAAACTGGATCGGATAGGGCAGATGTAAATCAGTCAAACGCATCGTCGCGGCTAACCAAGCTTGAATTTCTACGGGCGCAATCAAGCTCAAAGGCTGCTGTCTACCATTCATCCCAGCACTGGCCAAAAGCCCCATCAGGCCATAGCAATGGTCGCCATGAACATGGGTGATGCAGATCGCGATCAGATGCTGTAAAGACAGTTTGGCGTGTTGAATGCGATGCTGCGTCCCTTCACCGGCATCGATCAGTAGCCAGTCCTTGCTGCGACGGTCTTTGATCGCCAAGCCAGAGACATTGCGAAATCGGGTGGGCACGCCAGACGAGGTGCCTAAAAAAGTGAAATGCAGCATATTTTTCTACAGCCTAACTGATCCTGAGCGTTTATCTTAATGCAAATGATGTTCTGAGATATGCATTGATATATATTATTGGCACTGTGTATAAAATTTTATAGCCCGCATGACAAAAACCAAGAGCAAAAAAACCGTAGTGATTGGCTTCATCGGCTCGACCTTAGATCAAGGTCGTAAGCCTGATCGCTGGCAACGTTGGCGCCCAACGATGAGCTTACTGATGCATGAGGATCTCATTGTGGACGAACTGGTGCTGTTGCATGATCGGCGCTCACAAAATCTATTACAGTTGCTCACCGAAGATGCAGCACAAGTCTCGCCTGATACCCAAGTCACGGGCATCAAAGTCAGTATCCGTGACGCTTGGGATTTTGCTGAGATGTATGGCGCGCTGTATGACTTTGTCAAAAGCTATGCCTTTGATACGGAGAATAATCAATACTTCTTGCATATCACCACCGGCACGCATGTGGCACAAATCTGTTGGTATTTATTGATCGATGGGCATTATTTACCGGCTAAACTGATCCAAACCGCACCGACTGCGAAACAACAGCCTGAAGGTGAGTATCGAATTATCGATCTGGATTTGTCACGTTATGCGGCGCTAACACAACGCTTTGAACATGAGCAAAACCAAAACTGGCAACAGCTGAAAGCGCAAATTGCCACCCGCAATCAAAGCTTTAACCAACTGATCCAAGAGGTAGAGTTGGTGGCGACTCGTTCCAATGCACCGATCTTGGTGATGGGGGCGACGGGCGTAGGTAAGTCGCAACTGGCCAGGCAGATTTATCAATTAAAAAAAGATAAATTCCAACTCAGTGGGCGCTTTATCGATGTCAACTGCGCCACCTTGATTGGGGATAGCGCCATGTCCGCTTTGTTCGGTCATCATAAGGGCGCATTTACTGGGGCAGTGACGGCGCGGACAGGTTTGCTGAAAAGTGCTGATCAAGGTTTATTATTTCTGGATGAGATTGCCGAATTGGGTTTGGATGAACAAGCCATGTTGCTCAAAGCACTCGAAGAGAAACGCTTCTTCCCAGTCGGGAGTGATCGTGAAGTTGAAGCGGATTTTCAATTGATCGCGGGCAGCAACCGTGATTTACGCGAAGAGGTAAATGCAGGGCGCTTTCGTGAAGATCTGTGGGCGCGCTTGAATACGTGGACATTTTTCTTGCCCAAACTGGTGGATCGGCGTGAAGATCTAGAACCGAATATTCACTACGAGTTACAACGCTTTGCTCAACAGCAACAGCGCCAATTACGTTTTCAAACAGATGCTTTGGCGCAGTACTTGGCTTTTGCACGATCTGAACAGGCCACATGGCAGGGAAACTTTAGAGATCTCGCCGCCAGTGTGACCCGTATGGCGACCTTGAGTACCGGCTCGCGGATTGGGAACGCTGAGGTACAGGCAGAGATTCAACGCCTAAAACAATTGTGGCATGTGCAGTCTGAGCACAGCTCAGCAGACACTGACCTGAGTCGTTGGTTGAGCGTGGATCAACTGCAAGGCTTGGATGAGTTTGATCGTATCCAATTAAGCGGCGTGATCGAGATTTGCCTACGCTGTAAGTCCATGGCTGACGCTGGACGGCAGTTATTTGCCCAGTCACGTTTACAACGCCAGAGTAGTAATGACAGTGATCGGGTCAAAAAATACTTGGCCAAGTTTGGCCTGCGTTGGGAGCAACTGCATCAGCGCTGAAGCATGGGCTTAAGTCGTGACTTTGAGAAAACGTGAAATCGCTTGGCGCAGTTGATTGAGATAGCCGGTAAAGTAATGATTGGCCCCCGGCAATACCGTGATCAAGTGTCGCTGTGGACGTGCCCAGGTCATCAGATCCGAGAGCAGGGTGATGTCGTCTTTCTCACCGTGGATGAGGAGCAGATCGGCCTTAACTGCGGGGGTGTCATAACGACGTAAGCCAGCCACATCGGCGGTGGGTAGGCCACATAAGATCAGTTGCTGAGGCTTGAATGCTTCGGGTAAACGCACCTGACACTTGGCCAGTACATGTGAGCCAAAACTAAAGCCAGCCACATAAAAATTGAGTCCCGCATGGCGCTGATGCAGTTGCTCGATCAGACTCAACATGTCTTCTGTTTCACCAAAACCATCATCATGCACACCATCACTTTCACCAACGCCCCGAAAGTTGGGTCGATAGACCACACAGCCTTGTTCGGCCAAGAGTTGCGCCAAGAGCGTCGGGACTTTATGCTGCGGTGTGCCGCCGACCAAGGGATGCGGATGACACACCAAGGCAAACCCTTTGCATGGGCCTTGAGGCTGATCGACATAGACTTGGGTTTTGCCGGCAGGCGTGTGAAAGAATAGGGTTTCTGGCATCGATACGGGCATGGCATAACTCTTCAGTGGGTCTAGGCTGGGGCTAGGTAGTATAAGATACAAGGGGAATCGGGATCAGTCGCTTATTCTACCGATCAGGTTGATTAAAATCCTAAATTGGAAAACAAATAAAGCTGCTGTTATAGTTGAAAACAATGAATGAATCCTAAGAATGACTATGCTTGCTTTAATTTCACCTGCTAAAACATTAGATTACCAAACTGAACTCCCAACTGATCAACACACACAGCCCAGACTGTTGGACCAATCTCAACAACTGATTGAGATTGCGAGTAAAATGTCTGCGTCTGAAATCGCAACTTTGATGAAAGTCAGTGAGAAAATTGCTCAGCTCAATGCCGATCGTTTTCGTGATTGGCAGCCTGAGTTTGATTTTTCCAATGCGCGTCAAGC
>JASLJB010000165.1 GCA_030152605.1 Acinetobacter sp.
TCACCGCCCCCCGCCGCTTGAAACAGCGCCGCATTTTGAAGTGCTAATTCTTCAAGTGTTTCTAAACAATCCGCAGAGAATGCCGGGCTCAAGATCTGAACCGAAGCAACACCCTGCTGCCCCCATTGTTCAAGGATCTGATCGGTATAGGGTTTAACCCATTCTTGTTTGCCAAAACGCGATTGGAAACTGATTGCCCATTGTTCAGGGCCCAAGCCCAAGGCTTCGGCAGTTTTCTGTGCTGTGATCCGACAACGATCGGCATAAGGATCGCCCTTATCTGCATAGGGTTGCGGGATGCCATGAAAAGACATCAATAGTTTTTCCGCCACGCCATGTTGCTGCTGATAGTCACGCACACTGTCTGCCAAGGCTTGGATATACAAGGGATGCTGATAATAATCTCGGATCACCGTCAGCCCCGGTAAATTACGCTGGGTTTTGATCCAGTTGGCCAATACATCATAGAGTGGCGCAGATGAGGTTGCAGAATACTGCGGAAACAAGGGCAATAATAAAATGTGATCTTGGGGATCTTGCGCCGCCTGACTCAGCACCTGATGAATACTCGGCTGACCATAGCTCATCGCAGGCACGATCTTGAGCTCAAGCTCAGGATACTGCGGTTGTAACTGTTGCTGGATCTGATCAACTTGCTGATTGAGGATTTCACGCATCGGTGAGTCCTTGGACCAGATTTGTGCATAGGCTTCTGCGACGCGCTTGGGTCGAAATGGCAACACAAAACAATTCAGGATAATTTTCCATAACCATTTTGGAATTTCGATCACGCGTGGATCAGAGAGAAATACTTTGAGAAAACGACGTACCGCAGCGGCGGTGGGCGCGTCAGGTGTGCCTAGATTTGCCACAATGACCAAAATTTTAGGTTTTGCTTTAGGTTTTGACACAGCAATTCAATCTCATCAACTTGCGACACAGCAAGCATACTTTATCCAAAGCAGGGATACAAACAGCGAACAACTGCATCATAAATTAAGTGAAATCTCTTTTCTCTAGGGTCTGTTGACCGCACAACTCATGTCATTCACAGTCATCCAACAACTGTTGGCCACGCTCGGTCAGTTGCCACAACATGCGCTGCCGGTCATCACGACCGACCGGGACGATCCATTCATTTTGTCGCATTTGCTGCTTGATCGTGGCCAAAGCACGGATATTGATCTGCACGCGTGCGATCGAGTGTGCCCGTGGCAGTTCACGCTGTGCATCGGCCAAACCTGTGTGCTGCAGATAGTCGTTGATCGATTTGGAAAATAGCGCCTCGGGCATGGGCTGATGAAACTCCAGTGCCAAGCGCCGTAACAGCTCAAGCCAAGTGAGGTTTTTAATCGAGATCAAGGTTTTAAAGTTGCCCTCTTGATAGGCGTTCATACGGTAATCAAAAGCAAAAACATCATTCACCGAGACTTTGGGCAGACATAAAAACGGATCATTTTGACTCGGATCGAGCTGAAGTTTGGCCTGTGCCAATTTGACCCGTAGATCATCGATCTCATCTTGCAGAATTTGTAGGTTTTGCGGTCTGACCCAACCCACACTCGGATAATGCGCCAACATCTGCGGCATATGCGAACGCACGGTCAATTCCAGATCACGCAGCCCTTGATAGAGCAGCACATGCTCAACATCGGTTTGTAGTTGCTGACGAAACTGTTGAAATTTTTCTTGCAGTTGTGGGCTTTGTTGTTGCAGCGCGGTGTTTTCGAGCAGACCGGCTTGATGCTGTTCCGGTTGTTGATGCATGATCACCATGATCGGCTTTTGTTTGGTGAGTGCATAGATATATTCTAAATGCATATAGCCAATCCCAGACACCGATTGTTCACCATACTGACTGCCGAGTAACAGCAATACATAGTCACAGTCATCGATTTGACGGCGTGCATAAGCACTGCTCAGTGGCGTTCTGGATTCAAGCCCCCATGCAAAAAAACCCATCCCCACCAGCGTTTGCACCACAAGCGCACGCTCGGCTTGCATCTCCTCACCGGAGGTGGTCACAAACACTTGATAACGTCGATCGAGCATATGCCATCCTTGCTATACATCACATCGCCAAAGCGCTAACAATACCTTAAAAACCATTCAACACAATCGTTTACTCGATTATCTCAGCCAGTGTAACCTCAATATTGTCGATTGACCATGTGAGTTGTTCCGGAATCATCAGCGCCAACACCGGCGCCAACTGCGTGGCATTTTGACCACTGACAAAACACTGCAAGCGAATCTCAGGTGGCTGTTGTCGTGTGGTCAACAATCCATGTTTGATCAACACGCGTGAGGTTTGCCGCGCCACCGCCAGCCCAGAATCAATCAGGGTCAAGCCTTCGGGATAAAGTTGCAAGATGCTGGTTTTTAAAAAAGGATAATGGGTACAGCCCAAAACCAAATAGTCGGCACCTTGATCCACCACCGGTTGTAGGATCTGTTTCAGGCAGGCTTGGCACTGCGGACTTTGACTCAGTCCGGCCTCGACCCACGGCACCAAGTCCAAACAGGTGACATTCAGCACTTGCACTGCTGCGGGTTCTGCAAAACCATAGATCACATCACGGATCAACTTGCCGCGTAAGGTTGCAGGCGTCGCCAGTACCGCGACCACTTTGGATTTGGATTGGATTACCGCTGGTTTGAGTGCTGGCACCAAGCCAATGATGGGGAAGCGCTCGCCATAGTATTCACGTAAATGATCCAGACTAAACGCCGAGGCGGTATTGCAAGCCACCACCGCGACTTTGCAGCCTTGTCGATACAGCCATTCAATCGCACGCGCGGTCAGATGACGGATGTCCTCATCACTGCGCGCACCATAGGGCACATGCGCGGTATCAGCAAAATAGACGATACGTTCATTGGGCAAATAGGCTGCGATTTCCTGCGCAATCGACAGTCCACCCACCCCTGAGTCAAAAATACCAATTGGAGCATCACTCGAACGATGCGGCATAGAATCTTCCCAAATAGACAAATGATGCGGGTGGGTCATAGTGTGGCGTGGCGGTAAAAAATAAGTCGAGGATAAGCTTAAACCTCAAGTGCCTAATTGCAAGTCTAAATCACCACTCTGTAGGCATAAAATCGTTTCAGCCTGCGCATTTTCAACCAGTTCACCCAAGGCCACCAAATGGTAAAAAGTCTGACGTTGAATTAAAGCATTGATACCAAAGCGCACATGTACATAAGGTCGCAACTGACCTGCATACTCGCGCATAAAAATAGGATGCTCCTGATCCACCAAAACCACATCTTGATTGCTGGTGGTGAGCTGAATATAGTGCAGCCCGTTTAATTCAATTTGATCGACCTGATTGACCAATAAGGGCTCGTCTTCGACCTCGATCTCGATTTGTTCCACGGGGGTTTTGAGATAAAAGCGCCCATTCTCTTTCCAAAGCACTGAACTAAACAGATCAATCATGGCTTGACGACGGATCAATTGACCTTCGTGCCACCATTCTCCATTGGCTTTTACGGTGAGATCCATTTTACCGCAATGCTTTGGCGCCCATTGCTCTAAAGGCGGGATTGACCGTTTGTGACTTTGTTGTACACCTTTTAGGTATTGTGCAATGTCGATTAAGTTTTTATCATCAGTATTTGGCATAAGGTTCGCCTCTTGAGGTGAATTATTTTGTTTTACCACAGTTTATGCATAGCTGACGTTAAAATTAACTGACTTAGCCAATTGGCGTAAGCGTGGTTTAAAACTATACTAGCCCAATTCTATTACGGTACGATTTAAAATTGTACCTCAGACTTTAAGCATACTCATGGCAGCACCGATTACTTCGTATCCGGTTGCCACCCTTATCATTATGAGGAGTCCTACATGGAACACATCGAACGTGAATCGATGGAGTTTGACGTCGTCATCGTAGGTGCAGGCCCTGCTGGTCTTTCTGCTGCGATCAAAATTCGTCAATTAGCAATT
>JASLJB010000173.1 GCA_030152605.1 Acinetobacter sp.
GGCCGGTGCAGCAGCACATTCTTCTTTTAAGAAAACTCAACTCTTAAGCCGTTTAGCGTCAATGAGTTCTGTTCAATCTTTCGACAGCCAGTGGGTTTATCTGTTTGACCAAGCGCTCAACGAGCAACAGCAGCAATCTGCCGTTCAACTGCTCAATGATGGACATCAGTACACATTGCGACAGCCAGAAGCGGATGAAATCCAAATCTTGGTTACCCCGCGCGTAGGCACCATCTCGCCGTGGTCATCTAAAGCCACTGATATTTTTGCCAACTGTAATACGCCAATACACCGCCTAGAACGCGGTGTTTTGTTTACTTTAAAGGGTATTTCTGAGATTTCTGCTGAGCTGAAATTGGCTTTGCATGATCGTATGACCGAAAGTGTCTTTGCTCAGCTCGATGATGCAGCAGCATTGTTTCGTGAAACTGAACCAAAACCACTGAACTCGATTGACATTCTCGGTCAGGGTAAGGCGGCATTGGTTCAAGCCAATAACGAATTTGGTTTTGCACTGTCTGATGAAGAAATTGATTATCTGACGGAAGCGTTTATCAAAATGGGACGTAACCCGCATGACATCGAGTTGATGATGTTTGCGCAGGCCAACTCTGAGCATTGCCGTCATAAAATCTTTGGTTCTGAATGGACCATCGATGGTGAGCAACAGCCGTTGTCCTTGTTCCAGATGATCAAAAACACCTACAAAGAATCCCCTACAGATGTATTGTCCGCCTATAAAGACAATGCTTCGGTGATCGTGGGCTTTGATACGCAACGCTTCTATCCAAAGAAAGATCTCGACACTGGCCACTATGTGTATAAGTACAAGAGCCAAGCCGCACACATCTTGATGAAAGTGGAAACCCACAACCATCCCACCGCGATTGCGCCTTTTGCGGGTGCAGCAACAGGTTCGGGCGGTGAGATTCGAGATGAGGGCGCAACCGGCCGTGGCGGTAAGCCAAAAGCGGGTCTGACTGGATTTACCACATCAAACTTGAATATTCCGGGCTTTGAACAGCCATGGGAAGAGCAATACGGCAAGCCATCGCGGATTGCGTCGCCATTACAAATTATGATCGAAGGCCCATTGGGCGGTGCCGCGTTTAATAACGAGTTCGGTCGTCCAGCATTGAACGGTTATTTCCGTACCTTTGAACAAAACGTCAATGGCGATGTCAAAGGTTTCCACAAACCGATCATGATCGCTGGGGGCTATGGCAACATTCGCCCAGATCACGTTGAAAAAGATGCGATTCAACCGGGGGACTTGTTGATCGTTCTCGGCGGTCCAGCCATGTTGATTGGTTTGGGCGGTGGTGCAGCGTCTTCAGTCGACAGCGGTACTATGGGGGAGAATCTTGATTTCGCCTCTGTGCAACGTGAAAACCCTGAAATGGAACGTCGTTGCCAAGAAGTCATCGATACCTGCTGGCGCTTAGAAGATGAAAACCCAATCGTATCGGTACATGACGTCGGTGCGGGCGGTGTTTCCAACGCCATGCCAGAGCTTGTGAATGATCACGAACTCGGTGCCATCCTAGATCTACGTAAGATTCCGTCGCTTGAACCGGGTATGTCTCCGATGGAGATCTGGTCAAACGAAGCGCAAGAACGTTATGTCTTGGCGATTCGCCCAAGTTCATTGCCACAGTTTGAAGAGATCTGTGCCCGTGAACGCTGCCCATTTGCCGTCCTCGGTGAAGCCACTGAAGCGCGCGAGTTGATCGTTGAAGATCCATTATTCAACAACAAAGCCGTGGATATGCCGATGCAAGTCATGCTCGGCGGTACACCACGGATGAGCCGCAGCTACGAATCTGCTGAGCGCCAAGGCACAGAATTTGATGTCAGCCAGATCGATCTGAAAGATGCGATCTTCCGCGTGATTAAAAACCCAACCGTGGCGTCTAAATCATTCTTGATCACCATTGGCGACCGCTCGATTACCGGGATGGTGGCACGTGATCAAATGGTCGGTCCTTGGCAAGTACCTGTGGCGGATGCCGCCGTGACCACGACCAGTTTACAAGGCTATACCGGTGAAGCTTTGGCGATGGGCGAACGTCCACCTGTGGCCTTGCTCAATCCAGCAGCCTCGGTACGTTTAGCTGTGGCAGAGTCGATCTCGAACGTGATGTGTGCCAACATCGAACAGATCAGTGACATTAAACTGTCTGCCAACTGGATGGCCGCTGCCGGTCAACCGGGCGAAGACCAAGCCTTGTTTGAAGGTGTTAAAGCCGTGGGCATGGAAATGTGTCCGGCACTCGGTATCGCGATTCCTGTGGGTAAAGATTCATTGTCGATGCGTACTGCTTGGAACGAAGACGGTATCGACAAATCAGTCACCTCACCGATGACCGGTGTGATGACTGCGTTTGCGCCGGTACTCGATGTGCGTAAAACCATGACCCCAGAACTCAAAGCCGGTCTCGACAGCGTCTTGGTACGTATTGACCTGTCCAAAGGTCAGTTCCGTTTGGGTGCATCAATCTTGACTCAAGTCTATAAGGCACTCGGTACAGTGACCCCAGATGTGGATAGTTTTGATGACTTCAAAGCCTTCTTTAATTTGGTTCAAGACTGGAACAACCGTGGCCTGATCAAAGCCTACCATGACATCGGTGATGGTGGCCTGTTGGCAACAGTGGTTGAGATGATGTTTGCATCGCGTCTCGGTGTTGCACTCGAAACCCAAAGCATTGAAAGCTTATTTGCTGAAGAAATCGGTGCAGTATTGCAAATGACCCAAGCGGATTGGGCAGCAGTACAAGCTGAACTGGCGACCTCTGTGCTTAAAGATGCGATTCAAGTTGTGGGTCAGGTGAATAACAGCGATCAACTCAGCGTCAATGGTTTAAACCTGAGCCGTGTTGAGTTACAACAAGCATGGTCAGAAGTATCGCATCAGATCCAACGTCTGCGTGATAACGTCGAAACGGCAGATCAAGAATTTAGCTTGATCGCCGATGCAGATCATCAAGGGCTGATCGCTAAACCGACATTTGATTTGAATGAACCGATCGAAGCGCCGTATCTGAATACCGGTCGCCCTAACATGGTGATCCTGCGTGAGCAAGGTGTGAATGGTCATGTGGAAATGGCTGCGGCCTTTGACAAAGTTGGTTTCAATACCGTCGATGTACACATGAGCGATTTGTTGGCCGGTCATATTGATCTGTCTGACTTCCAAGGCTTGGTGGCCTGTGGTGGCTTCTCATACGGTGACGTGCTCGGTGCAGGTGGTGGTTGGGCCAAATCGGTGCTCTTCAATCCGAAGCTCCGTGATCAGTTTGAGCAATTCTTCCATCGTGAAGAAACCTTTAGCTTAGGCATCTGTAATGGCTGTCAAATGTTGTCACAATTGTCACCGTTGATTCCGGGTGCAGAGGCATGGCCACGTTTCCATCGCAATACCTCTGAAGTGTTTGAGGCGCGTGCGGTCAATGTACGCATTGAAAAATCACACTCGATCTTACTCGATGATATGCAAGGGTCAATCTTGCCGATCGCCGTGGCACATGGTGAAGGTCGTGTGGTTAGCAGTGCTGAGAACTTGGCTCAGTTAAATGCCAATCAGCAAGTGATCATGCGTTATGTGGATAGTCACGGTCAGCCGACACAGCAATATCCGCTCAATCCAAATGGTTCGCCTGAAGCGATCTCTGGGGTGACCTCGAAAGATGGTCGTGCCACGATCATGATGCCGCATCCAGAACGTAACTTCCGTGCCGTGCAGCATTCTTGGAAACCTGAAGAATGGACCGAAGATGGTGCATGGTTACGTATGTTCCGTAACGCGCGTAAATTTATTGGCTAAGCCATTCGAACTGAATCGCGATACATAACATCGATGATCAAGCCCCCAATCTTGGGGGCTTTTTCTTTTGCTTGAAATTTCTGTCTGATGTTCTGATCGACGTCAAGCGAAGTTAAACAAAGTATGGTGTAACTTTTGCACGCATTCAGCATGGCCTAAACAGAACCTTAATCGGCTTTACCCCGAGCTGATTAAGTTTTAAGCTGACGAGGTCGGTGCGAACTCAGGGCTGAGTCTAAATATCATCGAACATAGACCTAGGACGAGGTGCAACATGGTTAAATCTACAATTTCACCCACGATCAGTCTGAAGGAAAAATTAGCATTACGTAAACGCGGCTGGCAGTGGTTTGCTGCGGTCATCAGCCTGCATCTGATCTTTATGCTTGCCGCCTTGTGTTGGCAAGCCATCTCATTTTAGGATGCATTTTTGAATTTAAATTCATCGGCTCATAAGGGGCATTGACCAAACGATCGATCTTGGAGATATCGGTCGTGCTTGGATTGATTCGGGATCGACCGCTCTGCGATTGGCGGGGAGGTGCGTTTGGTCGCGATCAAGGCCAGATATGCCACCAAACTCAACCGCATTAAATATGGTTTTGGTGGGAATCACATAATCACCAATCCGCCTCAGTGAACCGACACCACAACTCAACAAAACAAGCCAGATCAATACTCTAAAATTAGGCTTTTTAAGCACCAAGGAGCAGTGTATGCGTTTTAGATCTCGGCTGATGACGGCAGTATGGGGTGGCATGATGTTGGTTGCCGCAAGTCATAGTTCAGCACAGTCCAAGCTGCAATATTCAGCAACGGCCTTACAGCCGATCGTGATCCAAGGGGCATTGCCGGTCGAGTCAGAACGCATGGCCAGTAAACTCAAGAATGCGCAAGTTGAAACCATCGGGGGGTGGACCTTTTGGAAGGGGCAGTATCAGGGTTATCCGGTGATCATTTCCAAAACTCGCATGGGCATGAGCAATTCAGCCGCGGCCACTGCGATCGCGATCGAGCGCTATCAGCCACGGGCGATCATCAACCAAGGCACAGCCGGCGGACACGACCCTAAACTCAAGGTTTATGACATCGTGCTTGGGGCACAGACCACCAACATCTCTGCCTTTAAAACTCCGAGCAAAGCCAAGGGCGAAGGCTCAAATAGTTTGCACTGGACCGAGGCCTTTGATGTGTTGCCGGATGATGAAAGCGATCCTGAACCGATTGGGATACGTAAGTTTGCCGCTGATCCACAGTTGATGGCGGCTGCGCATACAGCCAAATCTCGCTATCAAAAGGGGCGTGTGGTTGAGGGTGGCATTGGTTCAGCAGATGTTTGGAACAATGAATTAGATCGTATTGCATTCTTGCATCAACGTTACCAGACCGCTGTGGAGGAAATGGAAGCGGCTTCAGTCGCACAAATCGCCAGTCAATACAAAGTTCCCTTCCTCGCGATCAGAATCGTGTCTAATAACATCACCAATGGCGGTGCTTACGATGCAGGTACTGGGGCTGCAAGCCAAGATTTTGCCTTAGATACCGCCGTGGCGTATATGAAAAGTCAGCAGGGCCAACCATAATAGGCAACTCTATTTTGAATATTGCGATATGGCCATGCTGAAATTGATTTATTACGTGCCGGAATCGCATCTCGAATCCAGCAAAGCTGCGATCTTTGCCGCAGGTGCCGGTGGGATTGGCGATTATGAACATTGCGCTTGGCAGGTGTTGGGTATGGGACAGTTTAAGCCACTGCAAGGTGCCAAGCCATTTATTGGTGAGGTCGGTGCTTTGGAACAGCTGCCCGAATGGCGGGTTGAAACCATCGTGCCTGAGTCGATGGCGGCTCAGGTGGCACAGGCTTTAAAAGCCAGTCATCCCTATGAACAACCGGCCTATGAATTTCTGCAAATCGTGATGCTGGACGATTAAAGCTTGGGTATGACCTTAGTTTTTCGGATTATGAGCATCATAATTTCGCGATAGAATCCATCCGGATAATAAACCGACAGCAGACCCAATAATAAACAGCACGATGCTAATGGATTGCAATTCTGTGCTATTCGGATCATCCAATGCAGCGCCGATCAAGCCTGGTAAAGCACCTGCGAGTCCACCGAATAAGCCACTGATCCAGATCCGATGTGACTGCAGCTGCACTTTGGGAAAAACCAGATAGTTCATGAGCAGTGAATAGATGATGGATTGAATACCACTGATCACAAGGATGAACACCAATAACAGGAATGATACTTTCGCGAGCACGAGTAGATCATTGATGATCGCTGAACTCATCCAATATTCAATGGATAAGACATGACTGCTAAAGAACATGGATATGATTAATACGACTGCGCAAATGCACGCGATCATTGCAGGCGGAACGATACAGCCTAACAGTATATTTCTTTTCGGTTTGTCGATCATTCATTAGCGCTCTACTGAGGAGACTGTGTTTCAGTGCTCGCTATTTTAGCGCTTATGTGTATTTTTTTCATGCTAATCATTAATTTATGCTTGTTTTGGTCAGCACGAAATATACCAAGCACAAAAAAGCAAGCACTGATCACAGTGCTTGCTTGAAGATTCATCCCTCAGCCATTTCAGGTTCATTCGGTGGTGGCGTGAGGTGGTATCGCTTAGTTAAACTGCGCGAAGTCTGGCTTACGTTTTTGCATAAAGGCTTGCACGGCTTCCATCATCTCGGGTGAAGCGACACGTTGCATAAAGATCTCTGCTTCGTCATCGATGCACTGTACGATTTCAGCCAAGTTATGCTTCATCAAGGCCTTGGTTTGTTTGATTGAGGCCAATGGTAGGGCAGCCAGATGTTGTGCTTGTTGTTGGGCATGTACATAGACATCGCTTTCAATACTGTTGACCAAACCTGCGCTGAGGGCGACTTCGCTATTGAACTTCTTGGCGGTGAACAGCAGCTCCGCCGCTTTGTGATAACCGGCTTGTTGGATCAACAGCTTGCTCGCCGCACCTTCGGGAGAGAGACCGAGGCTGACAAATGGGATTTGGAACAGCGCCGTATCATCGCTATAGACCAAGTCTGCATGCAGTAACAAGGTCACACCGATGCCGATCGCTACACCACGTACCGCCACGATCAGAGGTTTACTAAACTGCGCCGCAGATTTGAGTAAGACGAAGGGAGGCGCATCGCCTGACTTGCCTTGTACAGGTGACTGCACAAATTTCATGAAATCTTGCATGTCATTGCCCGCAGTAAAGTCTGCATCGGCACCACGAAGCACCACCACACGTACTTGATTCGATTGATCCGCTTCATCTAGCGCTTGCGCAATGCATAAATACAGCTCGCCATACAGCGCATTCTTGGCTTCAGCACGCTGAATGGCCAAAGTCAGGATACCATCTGTTAAATTGGCGTTTAAATGTTGATGTGGCTGTTGAATACAACTGAGGGTCATCGTACTATCCTTGCTTTCAGTTTAAATATATTTATGAAGCCATTATGACTGAGATTGATTTCAATTGAGAAACTGTGGCGTTCATAAAAACATGATGCATTATGACTCAACATTTTGACTATTTGGTGTTTATCGGCCGATTCCAACCCTTTCATTTGGCACATATGCAGACGATTGATATCGCCTTGCAACATAGCAACTGCGTGGTGTTGGCACTCGGATCAGCGCAGGCAGAGCGCAATATTAAAAATCCATTTACTGCGTCAGAACGTGAACAGATGATCTTGTCCAATTACCAACCCGCGCAACAACAGCGGATTAAATTTGCACCGATCATCGATGTCTATAACGATGAAAAATGGGTCAAATTGGTCAAATCACAGGTGCAAGCCCAAGTCGAAGATGGCGCTAAAGTCGGTTTGATCGGGCATTTTAAAGATGACTCCTCTTACTATCTGGCACTCTTTCCTGAGTGGGAAATGCTAGAACTGGAAAGTTTAAGAGGATCAATTTCCGCGACGCCACTGCGTGAGGCATTTTATCGTGGAGAGATCATCGAGGCGGCGTTCCCGCTGGGCACGATTGCATTTTTAACCGCTTTTAGGCAGACCGAGGTCTATCGTCAGTTGCAAAACAAGTATCAACACAGCGACCCATCCAATCTAGATCTCAGTTCTTAGTTTAGTTGCATATGCTGTTCAGCATGATATTTTCTGCAGCATGCGCGACAGGGTGAAAATATATTTATGCTGTGTGCTTTCACTCGCTGGGCAACGGAGCATACACATGCTAAATACATTCATCCAAGGTTTTGTCAGCAGTGGCGCATTAATCTTGGCCATCGGTGCACAAAATGCCTTTGTGCTGAAACAAGGCCTGAAAAAACAAGCAGTGTTTTGGGTGTGTCTGGTGTGTGCCTTATCAGATTCGAT
>JASLJB010000338.1 GCA_030152605.1 Acinetobacter sp.
GGTGGATTGTCGGCCTCATGGCCATCTATAGCTTAGGCTATTTCGGATCAATCAAATGACTTGATAAATTTAAAATCATATTTCAAGCCCAAACCAAAGCCACGTGTGACCTTATCATCACGCAGATCGTTTTTATCATAGTGATCATAATAGGCTTGCAGCGTGAGGTCTTTATTGACTTTATACATATAGGCAAACTGATAGCGCTGTTGTTTGGCATCGAATTCGCGTTGCACATCCTTCTGCATATAGTTCAACACCCATGAATGCTGATCATGATTGAGCTTAAAGCCCGTGATCCAATAGGCAATATCCTTCTGACTATTTTCAGTCTGATGGTAATACTCCTGACCATATAATGCATAAGGCTGGAATGCTTTAAAATGAGTACTGCGGATTCCGAGCTGCCATTTCTGATCCATTTTATTGGCTTTCTCATCGGCCTGACGCCAATCCTTGCCAAAACCTAGCGCAACTTTAAAATCGTCATTTTTATAATCCAAGCCAAGATCAAGCGAACGCGTGGGATCATCGGCTGTAAAGTTAAACATGGCGTGACCGGAATTATAATAACGGGCTTTGAATAACCAGCCTTCAATCTCTGGCGATTTATAACCAATCGCATTTGAAGTGCGATTTCTGGCATTGGCAATACTGGTGCCCACGGCGGTTAAGCCCGCATCATTTCCGGCAAAACTCACGATACCGCTGAGCTGACTATATAAAGGTGAACCGGTTGGATTGGATGAATCCAAACGCCCAATCGCAACACTGCCCCATGTGTTACTACTCAAACCCACATAGAGATTACGTGGATAATCAGTTTCCTCACCAGTGGATAAATCGTAGCCTTCCTCTATCCCCAGATGCAGTTTTAAATCCGGCTGAAGTTCAAAAGCGGCTTTAACCCCAAAGCGGGTGCTGTTGTCATCCATTTTCTCAGTTAACTTTTGACCATCGACTTTTACATGTTCAAAGGTCGGTCTTAAACTTCCATATACAGTGACATCATCAGCAAAACTACTCGCACTGAATAATACACAGCAACTGGCCACATATCGGGCTTTAGATTGAAATTCCATCTTTTTAAAAAGCATACTTACCCCTTAGCCTCAAGCGCTAAAGTTAATTTAAATAGAGAGTGTGCGTGCTTGGAACATCATTCCATCATGCTTTCGATCCAAGCACGCAAGATTAGAAAAGCTTAGTCTGTGATTTCAGCAATATGCAGATGCATCGCAGATGGATAATTAACCCCAGCATAAATCGTATTATTGGCCAGCGTAGAAGCGTGTTGCGGTTGGGCAAGCATTGCATTCAAATCCTGATCAATAAAGTCCGCCACATTAAAGTTCAAATCAAAATGCGGAAAATTACTGCTGGAAATATCCAGTCGAATTCGATGGCCTTTTTTAAATAAATTACAGCAATCAAATGCTGTGATTTCGACTTTTACCACCTCACCGGCTGGGATTGGTTCGGGCTGAGTCCAACTATTGCGAAAGCGCGCACGAATAATGCCGTCACTAATATTCATCGCAAAACCTTCAGGATAATCCTCTGAGGCCGGATAAACATCGATCAGCTTGGCGGTAAAATCGGTATCAACTGCATCACTACTCACCCATAGCTCCACTTTAACTGGGCCAGCGACCAAGGTATCTTGATCCAGTGCATCGGTTTCAAACACCATGACATCGGGACGTTGTGATAAAGGTTGATTATTTTCATGGCTGCCGAAGAAACCAACTTTCTCACGTTGATCAAATGCCCCGCCCCAAAAGATCGGTTTACCTGAGGTGATCGCGCCACCGATACTCGGTACTGGATGCGCCGGGTCATAACAATAAGCATAACGCTGGGTTTCATCCACCAAACTGTGCGTGAGTTTAGCGCCAGCAGATAAATAAAATGCTTGAGCACGCGTTGCAGCAATGGGCCAAGCATCGGCTTTAATCCAATGTCCGCCATGATCAAGTTTCTGATCAGGCAACTGCGCACCCGAACCGCCGCCCATCACAAAAATATTTAAATCATGTGCGCGAGTGACTGTGGCTTGAAGTAAATGTTTCTTAAACCAGTCAATCCGATAATCCAGCCAGTCTGATTTAAAATGCAGATCAAAGGCGGCTTGCGCACCAAACTCGACCTCACCGCTATGCGTGCTATTACGATCACCATGCAACCACGGCCCCATAATCACTTCATGCTTAGCCATGCGATCTTGAGCGGAAAATGCCAAAAAGTTATTTAAAGTACTGGTCACATAAGCATCGTACCAACTGGACATAAACAGCACGGATATATCCGGAATCTGGTCAAAATAGCCTTTGGCATATATACCGATTTTCTCCCAGTATTCACTAAAACAATCCTGAGACCACTGTTCAAATAAATAGTCCTCATACTCAGGCATATGCATCAAAGGTGAATGACCTTTTTTCCAAGGCATGTGTTTAAACCAGTGCTGCAAATCTTCTTGTTTCAGCAATGCATATAATTCATCATCGCCAGTCGATAACACTTTATTCACCGCCTGACGATATGCCCAAGTGGCTTGTTTTAATTCAAACGCGCCACCTTGACGAATACCACACTGGAAGGCTTCATAAAATCCGCCCGAATCCAGCACCATGGTTTTGAGCGCTTTGGGATTTAAACAGGCCAATGCCAATTGCGTATGTGCTGCATAAGACAAGCCCATACTGCCAATATCACCATTACACCAGGTCTGTTGTTGAATCCAATCTAAACTATCCAGACCATCTTTAGCTTCATTAATATATTTAACAAACTCGCCTTCGGATTGATAACGTCCACGGCAGTCCTGAAAAATCACCACAAAACCCTGATCAGTAAATCGCTGTGCCATGTCGACACGGCCAATCTCGGTACCATCCAGATTAATTTCCGAGCGTGATTGTGCCTCTTTATTATAGGGTGTACGTTCGATGACCACTGGCCACTGATTTTTTAATGCCGTCTGTTCTGGTAAATAAATATCAGTCGCTAGATGGATTCCATCGCGCATTCTGATCATTTCGTTCTTTATGACTTTCATTCAACAACCTACTTTTTAACCCGCAATCGCTACAGAGACCATCAATAAGACGATCGAAATAGCCATAAAAATAAAGAACAATGGAAATACAAATCTAATCCAAGATGGCCAACCGATCTGAGCTGCCGCCAATAGCACCAATAAACCGCTTGAGGTCGGAGTGACCAGATTCATTAAGCTGTGACCATATAAAAATGCTTGAACTGTGGTTTGAGGTGGCACACCAGAAATCTGACCCAAAGGTGCCAAAATCGGCATCGTGACCGCAACTGAACCACTGGTCGAAGGGATTAAAACATCGGTTAAAGCCTGTGAGACAAACATGCCCAGCGCAGACACATAAGGACCATGTTGACCGATTAAGTGCACCAAGCCATTAATCACAGAATCCATGACTTGTGATTCGGATAAAATAATTTCTACTGAACTGGCAAAACCAATTAATAAACCTGCAACCAAGACATGTTTCATACCACCGACAAAGGCTTCAATGTTTTCATCTATTTTTGCCTGACTCATGATCCCAAAAATAATACTGAGGAATAAATAATAAGTCGCAAGATCAATATTCTTCCAAGACCAATGATCTGAGGCGTAGACCATGAATACAATACCCACCGCCAATGCAGCCCAAATCAGTTTATGTCGTGTCGACAGTGGTTTACTGTCAATCACGATCGGTTCAAACTGTGTATTGGATAGCTCAGCTTTTCTGGCTTTATATAAAACAAAGGCGATACCGACCAATAAAAAGATAATAAAACTGGCCACACGGAATGACATGCCACTAAATACCGGAACCCCAACCATAGGTTGTGCAATACCCAATACCGCAGGAATCACCACAGCACCCATATAGCCAATTTTCACAGCAATAATCACGATTGCACCGCCGAGAATATCCGGCATGCCCAAGCGTTTAACCAACATGACCACCATCGGAATGACGATCAAATATTCTTTGGCAAATCCTAAAATAGTACTGCCCAAGGCAAAGATCCCCATTAACAAGGGAATCAGCACCCATTTATTACCACCAGTAATCCCCAACATGCGGTCGAGACCTGATTCTACCGCGCCAGATTTGGTTAATACTCCAAACATGCCGCCAATAAATAGAATCATCAGAATCATATCGATCTTTTTCACAATTCCCTGTGGAATCGCTTTTAAGCCATCGATCACACTGAGGACCTTGACCTGTGGTTCAGATTCAGCCGGATCAGCCGTTTTAATTCCCAGTATTTTTTCAGGTGTTACTGTTTTCTCTAAAACCTGATAACTCCCCGGAACCACGAGCTTCCCATCTCGTTCAAAAGTCCCTGAGTTGACAAAGTATGTGGAGATAATCGCAATAAACACCACAATACTCATGACGATGATAGGATTGATAGGCTTCCCTATTTTAGCGATCCCTGACATGACATAATTTCCTTAATAAACGACGTTCGAACTAATTGACTAAAATTTCATTTGAATTGAGGCTAATCCCAATTCGACTTCCCGCCTCTGCGAGTTGATTCACGATTGATTGAATTACTTGTTCATCCTTACGCACCTCAGGCAATG
>JASLJB010000344.1 GCA_030152605.1 Acinetobacter sp.
GGATGACGTCGGATTAACTTCTGTGCCAGCGTTTCCATCACATCATAAAAATCAAAGGCGCCTTGTTCCGCATACATCTGCGATTGGAAAATGACTTGTAATAACAAATCACCCAGCTCTTCACGGATATTTTGCACATCTCCAGACTGCACGGCCTCCTCAACCTCATAAGCCTCCTCGATCGCATAGCGTGTCAGGGATGTTGGAGTCTGTGCACGATCCCACGGACACTTTTCACGTAATTGCTGCATGATATCGAGTAGTTGCTCTAGTGGCATAAGATCGGTCCTTTCATTTATTCATTTAAGTCGGTGGGAATTGGATTCAAAATGCTCGCAAATTTGATTAAAAACAGATGTGAAGTCAAACCCGCGCTCAACACTGTGGGTCAGATGAAATACTTGTCAGCGGTGATGAAATTCGATTCAATGAATCAAACTCAAATCAGATCAAATACAACCTAACTCAGATCAACAACTAATAAAATTCAAAGCAAGGAGTAAGCCTACAATGAGTTCAAGTATTTTTATCAGTGGTGCGGCGCAAGGGATTGGTGCTGCAATCACTCGGCTATTCTACCAACATGGCTATCGAGTGGGTATTTTCGATATTGATCTGCCGCGCGCTCAGGCCTTGGCGCAGCAACTTGGCGATCGCGCTCTGGCTGGCACACTCGACGTGCGTGAGTATAGCCAATGGCAAAGCGCATTGGCGACATTTTGCAACTGGGCCGGCGAACTGAACCTCTTGGTGAATAATGCTGGGATTTTATACTCAGGTGACTTTGAAGCAACGGAGATCGAACAGCATCAACGCACCATGCGGGTCAATGTCGATGGCGTCATGAACGGCTGCCATGCTGCCCTTCCGTGGTTAAAGCAAAGTTCGCATGCCCGCGTCATCAACCTATCCTCGGCCTCCGCCATCTATGGTCAAGCCGACTTGGTCTCTTACTCGGCCAGTAAGTTTGCCGTGCGTGGCTTGACCGAGGCCTTGGATATCGAATGGCAAAAATATGGCATCCGCGTATTTGATGTGATGCCCTTATTTGTGAAAACCGACATGATCAAAGACATGCATGCAGCAACGATTGAAAATATAGGCGTCAACCTCAGCGCAGAAGATGTGGCCATACAGGTCTTGCAGCTTGCGCAGCAAAAACCGCATTTCCTGAGCGCGACACACCGCCCAGTGGGACTAAAAACTCGACTCTTGTATCAACTGTCGGGGATCAGTCCACAATTCCTCAATCGCTGGAGCAACCTGTATTTAAGCCGAAAAAAGTAATCCACGTTTAAAAAACTATTGCTTAAAATCCATTGCTAAAACCCACACTTAAAAACCGAGTACTAAAAAACCCAAAGCCTGCAAACAAGCTTTGGGTTTTTATCGCAGTACGGTATGGCTGGGCTAGTTGCCTTGCACCAAGCGACGCGCACTGATGATCCCAGGCTGTTGCTCTAAGCGTGCCAATAAACGCGACAACTGCGCCAAGCCTTTGACCTCGATCAACAACTTCATATTGGCAATACCATCGGTTTCCGAGATGGTATTCACCTGACGAATGTTGATTTGATCAGAGAAGATCACTTGAGTGAGATCTTTGAGCAGACCACGGCGATCATACGCTTCAACCACGATCTGCACGCTCTGACCGCGCGTCGGTTGCATTTCCCAATCCGCTTCAACCGCACGTTCAGGTTCATTGCTGATCATACGGATATAATCCGAACAAACCACTTTATGAATACTCACACCACGGTTTAGCGTGATATAGCCTGCGATCGACTCGCCATGTACCGGCTGACAGCACTGCGCCACATGCAACTCTACGTTGTCCAAACCATCGATCAAAATACCATGCGCAGACAGAGTATGACTGGCTCTTGGATTCAGGGTCGGCTTTAACACCAGCTCAGGCTCATCCTGATCCAGATGCATATGTCGATTGACCTGATTCATCAAGGCATGCAGGCTAATGTCGCCGCTTACCAAGGACACCAAGATATCTTCACCGGTTTTGACATTGAAATGAGTGCAGTAATCACTCAGATCGATGCTCTTCGGATGAATCGCCAGCCGTGATAATTCTTTGTTTAAGATTTCACGACCCACTTCGAGATTTTTACTGCGATCTTGCTGTCTAAACCAATGTCTGAGCTTGTCACGTGCGCGTGAAGTCTTGATATAACCCAAAGAGTTCACCAACCAATCTCGGTTTGGTTCACGATCTTTTTTGGTCAGGATCTCAACCTGCTCACCGGTTTTTAGCGCATAGGTCAGCGGCACATAACGTTGATTGACCCGAGCGGCATAGCATTTATTGCCGACTTCAGTATGTACATGGTAGGCAAAATCCAGCACGGTCGAACCACGTGGTAACTCTTTGATATCACCATCACGACTAAAGACATAGATCTTCTCAAAGCCTTCAAAGTCTTGGAGTCGATCAAATTCTTCAGACTCATCCTCATTGGGATGGGCACTGCTTTCATTGCGCTCCTGATAGTTTTCCAACACTGAGCGCAAAGAATGTAGACGATGATTGAAAGAATAATCCGTGGCTTTGGCCCCTTCTTTATAATTGAAGTGTGAGCACACCCCAAGCTCTGCCTCTTCATGCATTTCTTGGGTACGGATTTGAATTTCAAGCGATTTACTTTCAGCGATCACCGCAGTATGCAGCGAGCGATAACCGTTCGGCTTGGGATTGGTAATATAGTCATCGAACTGGTTCGGAATATGCCGCCAGATCTGATGTGCAATCCCCAAAGCGTGGTAGCACTCCGGCACCGTTTTCACCAACACCCGTACTGCACGGATATCATAGAGTTGATCAAAGCTGAGGTTTTTACTCTTCATCTTGCGATAAATCGAGTAAATATGTTTTACACGGCCACTGATCTCGGCTTCGATCCCCAACGCAGATAGCTCAGCTCTGAGTTTCTCCACCACAAACTGAATGTACTGCTCACGCTCCAAGCGTTTTTCATTCAGTAATGAGGCAATTTCTTTATAACGCTCTGGCGCCAAGAAACGAAAAGCCAGATCTTCAAGTTCCCACTTGAGCTGGGCGATCCCGAGACGATGTGCCAAAGGTGAATAAATGGTGAGGATTTCTCGAGCAACACGCTCTTGACGTTCTTTGGGTGAGTTCGCCAGTTCACGTAAGGTAAAAGTTCGTTCTGCCAATTTAATCAGCACAACACGCACATCTTCCGTGACAGAAATCAGCATCTTGTAGATACCGGACAAATGTTCACGTTGGTTATTATTAAAATGATCTTCTAAGCGTTTGTTTTTTTCAATCAGCTCCGACAGCTTACCCATGGCCAGCGTGCCTTTGACCAAGTTAAAGACGTTATCTCCAAACTTGCGCTTAATTTCTTCAAGCGTGGTCAGTTCTTCACGCACACTGCGATACAACAGCGCCGCAGACAAGGTGTCTTCATCCACATGTAAATGGGCGAGAATATCCGCCATGCCCAAACCGGTTGCAAAGGTATTATTACGATAACGACCTGAAAACTTAAGCTCTTTATCCAGTACCAATTGCGCAACAGCAGCCAACTGATCTAGATTTACACCGCCTAAAATCTTACTCACGCGCTCAAGCCAAGAAACTAATCCTTGTTGTGCCTCTTCGGCATGCTCTACAGACGTTTCCTCTGCCAACTCACTGAGTCTTGCAGGTAAAAGCTCACGTACTGTGACCATACCCTTCTCCTTTCAACCACATCTTCATATCGCTCTCCATTTAATCGTTGAGCGTTTGATTTTTTTCAAATAAAGCAATGGATTCTACATGTCCGGTATGTGTAAACATGTCAATCACCCCTGCCTTTTTCAGCACATAGCCCTGTTGAGCCAAAATACCCGCATCTCGTGCCAAGGTTGCTGGATTACACGACACGTACACGATTCTTTTTGCACCAAAATTAGGCAGATAGTGCATCACAAGCTCGGCACCAGCACGCGGCGGGTCTATCAATAATGCATCAAAGCCTTGATTTGCCCAAGTTTTTTGTGAAAAGTCTTTTGTTAAATCTTGTGAATAGAATGTAACATTGCCAATTTGATTTTTCTGTGCATTTTCTGTACCTCGTTGCACCATGCTTTGGCTTCCCTCGACTGCGACCACTTTGCCCTGCATACCAACACGGCGTGCCATCGGCAGTGAGAAATTCCCTAAGCCACAAAATAGATCTAACACCGACTCTCCAGGCTTGAGATCCAGCAATTCACATGCCAATGTGACCATCTTCTCATTGACAGCTGCATTGACCTGAATAAAGTCCGTCGGATGGAAACTAAATCTCAGATCATCTTGCGCAAACTGATAGTGCAGTTCACTCGCAGCATTGGGCTGATCAATGCGCTTAATCTGATCGGTCACAGCAGACTGTAAATAAAGCTGCCACTGTTGTTGCTGTGCAAACTCAATCAGACGCTGTTGATCATCCTTCGCGATCTTGGCGGTGAGACGCAGCAGCATCGCAATCTCATCACCACCCTTGACCAGCTCAAGATGCCCAATATCGGCACGGCCTTTTAAAGAACAGAGTAGATCATACACCTTGGGCAAGGCGGCATCGAGCTGTTGGTCTAATACCTTGCAGCTTTGGATAGAAGTCAATTTATTTGATTGAGCTTCACGAAAACCCATGACCAACTTGTTGTGTTTGGCAAAGTAACGCACACCGATTCGTGCTTTGTGCCGATAATCGGCACGCGGTGAACGCAATGCAGGTAGCCAACTTTCAGGTGTAATACCCGCAAAATGATCTAAGTGCGACTGCAACATCTCTTGTTTTAAGCGAATCTGCTCATCCGGATGAATATGTTGCATGCTACATCCGCCACACTGACCAAAGTGCGGACAGACCGGGGTGATGCGTTGTGGACTGGGTTCACTCAGCAATTCAACACTATAGGCTTGTTCAAATTTACTGCTCTGATGCGTGAGTTGCGCACGCACGCTTTCACCCGGCAAAGCATAGGCAATAAATACCTTTTTACCTTGTTTTTCAAGCGGATGTTGTGGGTCAGTCGTATAATGCGCAATGCCACGTCCCTCATGTGAAAGACGTTCCACATCAAAGTCATAGCGTGGCAAAGCCGTTGCCTTAACTTGCGCGTTAAGGCCTTGGGGTTTAAAGCGACGTTTCAAAATTTAACCCAATGATAGAATGTTTATAAAGTTTAAGAATCCGTACGACTCGAATCTGAGGCATCTGAAACATCTAAGTCCGAAGCGCTCAAGTCCTGCGCACGCATGTTCGAATTGGCAACATCAGATTCACCAAAGTCCGAAGCGGTAAAGGCCGTCTGCTGTGCACTTTCACGCCAGACCGCTAAAAACTCATGTTGCTGCGGTTGCGATGCCAACAACGCAATCGTGGCTTGAATCCAGAGTTGATGATCGCTGGCCTGTAAATGCCCTTTGAGCAGCAACCAACGCAGATAAATCAACCATGTGTTCAGCACATCACCTTCACAATAACTGCTCAGTTGTTGCCATTGCTGCTGTTTGAAATAGTCTGGAATATGGTAGCCCCTAAGGCCTCGTTTACCCGGAAAACCGAGTAAATGCGCGGTATCATCGAGCTTTTGAAAGTGACGACCGTTAAACATGGCCATGACATCCATCAGGTCGACATGGCGATGGTGATAGCGGTTTTGGTAGTTGTTATAACGTTTATGCGGATTGATTTCGCCCTGATCAAATAGACTCGGAGCCGACAGACCATGATACATGGCGCGAAATAAAATCACTGGCAAATCAAACTGTGAGCCATTCCAGCTCACCAAAGTCGGATGACGTTTATCAAAAATAGATAAGAACTTGCTCAGGATCTCCGCTTCAGTCCACTGTTCCTGACTAAAGGAAAACAGCGTCATTGCGCCACTTTCATCAATCCACAGTCCAGAGATACACACGATCTCATGCAGCGGCAGACGTTGAAAATCCACCCCAGACTCTTGGCGACGTAGTTTTGCCAAGGCTTGCTCTAAATCATCCTGTTGCAGATCTAGCCCATATAAATGCGCGCCCGCTTTTAAATCGGTCAGCGTCTCAATATCAAAAACTAAAATGGGTAGCTGCATAGCGCAGGATTGCTCCAGTTTATCAACTCGTCACCGAAGTGCGGTCTACATTATCTAAATTAATTAAATTAATTGTCATCTACAACTGAAAACAGGCCCGTCGATAAATAACGATCCCCACGATCACAGACGATACATACAATCACCGCATCAGGATGCTGCGCAGCCAGCATCAAGGAGGCCCACACAGCACCACCGGATGACGTCCCAGCACTGATGCCCTCTTGACGTGCCAATTGTCGCATGGTTTTTTCGGCTTCAGTTTGAGGGATATCAATAATCTGATCAATGCGACTGCGATCAAAAATACTCGGCAGGTAAGCTGCGGGCCAGCGACGAATCCCCGCGATACTGGCACCATCTTCGGGCTGCAAACCGACGATCTGAATGTCTGGATTTTGTTCTTTGAGGTACTTCGAGACCCCCATAATGGTGCCTGTGGTGCCCATGGAGCTGACAAAATGCGTGATCTTGCCAGCTGTCTGTGCCCAAATTTCTGGGCCAGTGGTCAGATAGTGCGCCTCGACATTGTCAGGGTTGCCGAACTGATTCAGCACATAGCCCTGACCATTTTGCTGCATCTGCTGCGCCAAATCTCGCGCGCCTTCCATGCCCTGTTGTTTGCTGACTTCAATCAATTCAGCCCCATACGCCTGCATCGCATCTTTGCGCTCTTGGCTCATGTTATCTGGCATGATCAGTTTCATCTTATAGCCACGCATGGCCGCCACCATCGCCAACGCAATCCCGGTATTGCCACTGGTGGCTTCGATTAAAGTATCACCTGGCTGAATATCACCGCGTTTTTCGGCTTGCATAATCATGTTGTAGGCCGGACGATCTTTGACTGAACCGGCAGGATTATTGCCTTCTAACTTCACTAAAACCGTGGCTTGGGTATGTCGAGCCATACGCTGTAGGCGAACCAACGGGGTTTTCCCCACATAGTGATCCAGTGTAAATTCGTCAGCTTCAAAATCAGGTGTGGTATGCAACATGCTCTTTACCTTAAACGCGGTGCGGCTATTGTATGAAAAAATAGACTAAGCTGCACTCATTTCCATAGCTTTTTAATCTAGGTGTTTAATGCAGCTTCAATTTTTTCAAAGCGTGCTAATATGCCCTGCATGCGGAAAAAGTGGCGAGAATCATGTCGAATTTCAACAAAAAACTGTACAAACGCTTAAAACTCAACCACGCCTATGGACAGTTGATTGCACTGATTTTTGTTCCGATCATGATCTTGGCCTGTGTCGGCACCTTACTGGTGTTATATGAAACCTCCAATGCCGAAACCTCAGAACAACGCTATGCCGCATTTAGTATCCTAAGTCGCTATCAATATACCGCCGAGCAGCTACAACGCATGCTGCAGCTCGATCCGCAAAAACAACAACAAGCAGAACATATCCTACAAAGCATGCTGAATGAAAAGCATCTGATCAGCGCCGCCATACTCGATGCCAACAATCAAAACCTGCTCAGTATTGGCTATAAAAACAAGCGTGAATGGCCTGAAATTCCCAGAGATGCCACCTTGTTTGGTCCGCTCTCCAACAAACGCAATTATCTATACGGGATTCGTCTCAACACCGCTGCGCCGCAAGACAGCATGTGGTTGGTGATTGAACTGGATAATCAACCCCTAGAACTGTCACGCTATCGAGTCTTGATCGTACTGATCACCACCGGTCTGCTGACCCTGTTATTGCTACTGCTGTGTTTAAACTTCTACTCTCGACGTTGGATTGCCCCGATGTATGAGATTCGGATGCAACTGCAACGTCTCAGTGCCGACACGCTTGATCAGCACATGGTGATCAACAGTACTGGTGAGTTACGTTTGCTACAAAGAGACATCGCCAATGTGGTGAAACGACTGCATTTTAGTTTTCTTGAACTCAAAGAGCATACCGAACAAACTGAAGATGACTTACGCCGTACCCTTGACACCTTAGAAGTGCAAAACATCACCTACAAACAAGCACGTGACCAAGCGATTTCCTCCAATCAGGCCAAATCGGTATTCTTGGCCAATATCAGTCATGAACTGCGCACTCCGTTAAACAGTATTGATGGTTTTATTCATTTGATGCTCAGACAAGACAATTTAAATCATGAGCAAACCTTATATCTACAAACCATTCGCAAGTCTTCAGCGCATTTACTGGCCCTGATCAATGATGTACTGGATTTCTCCAAGATCGATGCCGGTAAACTGGAACTTGAAACGGCTCCCTTTGACCTCGAAGAATCGATCTTTGATGTGATGGATATGCTGTCGCCACTGGCGGCGCAAAAGCAGATCGACATGGCCTTTTACTATGCCGACAATGTCCCGAAACATGTCATCGGCGATGCATTACGGGTCAAACAAATCCTGACCAATCTGATTTCCAATGCAATTAAGTTCACCCCGGACGGTGAAATCATCGTACGGGTACGACTCGATCAACATGAAGGCAATCAATGGTTACTGCACTTTAGCGTGCAAGACAGCGGGATCGGCCTGAGTGGTACAGATCGTAAACGCCTGTTTGAATCTTTCTCCCAAGGCGATGCCTCGGTCACGCGTCAGTTTGGTGGTACCGGCTTAGGCTTGGCGATTTCAAAACAATTGGTCAGCCTGATGCACGGTCAAATCGGCTTTGAGGACAACCAAGAACGCGCCCCAACTGAAAAAGGTTCGACCTTCTGGTTTACGGCCATGTTTGATCTGGATCAGTCCTCCCGCATTGAACATCCTAATTTTTCCGAGATGCATGTGGTGTCCTTTGTGGCACACCCAGCCACGGCCAATGTGCTGCGCCATTATTTGGAAAACTATCAAGTTCAACATACTGAAACCCAGTCGATCTTGGATCTGTTTAGTCGCCTGAATACTTTGGCAAACGCCTCTGATCAGACCTGGCTGATCGTGGATCATAGTGGTGACACCGAAGCCTTACTCAAAGAAATTCGCAGTCGTTACCAAGGTAACCTTGCGGTCTATGGCTATCAAATGACCCTAGACCCGAACATGCTACATCAGTTCAAAGCACGCGCACTGTATCAACCGCTGAGTCGTACTGCATTGATCCATTTACTGGAAAATAAACCACTATTTGAGCCTGAACTCCACGACAACTTCAAAGATCGTGACCTGCATATCTTGGCGGTCGATGATCACCTGCCCAACCTAATCGTGCTCGAAGCCTTGCTTGGTGAACTCAATGTCAAAACCACCAAAGCCATGAGTGGCCAAGAAGGCTTACAAATCATTCAACAACGGGTCGAACAAGGACTAAAACCGTTTGACTTGGTGTTTATGGATATTCAAATGCCAGTGATGTCCGGGATCGATACCACCCGCGCGATTCGTTCGCTCGAATCCACCCTCGATGGCATGCGCATGCCGATCATTGCCCTCACCGCGCATGCACTGGCAGAGGAAAAACAAAAGTTACTCAAGGTCGGCATGGATGACTATGTCACCAAACCGATTCAGATTGAGCAGATCATCCAAATCCTGACCAACTGGACCAGTGACAAATTCATTCAACCGCTACAAGCCAGCGAAAAAAACCTCTATATTGATCGAGTCGATCCTCAAATCTTGGATTGGAATCAAAGCCTACAACTGGCAGCCAATAAAGAAGATTTGGCCCAAGACTTGTTAAAGATGTTGGTAGACAGTTTCCCGAATGAATATGCCGAAATGCAGCAACTGGTCGAAGATGAAGACTTCCCACAACTCGAACATGTCCTGCACCGACTCTATGGCGCCACGCGTTATGTCGGTACCACCAAGCTACAACAGGCCACGGGTGAGTTTGAGCAATTTGTTTCAACCTTGCGCAAAGAACGACGCAAAGCAGATCCAGAATTTGTGCAAGAAGTCATACAACGTCTGGATGCTTTAAAACGGGTCCTCGATGAAGTCAGCCAAGTAGCCCGTAAAATGCTCAACCACTAAATATTCAACCCTGCGTTTAAGCACTAAATATGCAAGTACTCACTCAACAATTCAGTGCTTAAGCCAGCCGAGTCACAACCTGTGACTCGGCTGTCATGAATCAGCCTGAACTGCATGTTATGCTGCGACTGAAAATAAATAAGAGTAAATATCATGGCTTTAGTTAGTATTGAAATTTTAAATGGCATTGCAACGGTCACACTCAATCGACCTGAAAAACGTAATGCCATGAGCTTTGCCCTACTGCAGGAATTGATCGCTGCCGCTGAAAAAATTAAAAAAGATCGGGCAGTACGCTGCGTGATCCTCACAGGTGCAGCACAGGTATTTAGTGCGGGGATCGACCTGAGTGATCTTAACAATCCGAAAAACCGACTCTATGCCGCATGGGAACTGATTAAGCCCGGCCAAAGTCTATTTCAAAAAGCCTTCTTAATCTGGCAAGAACTGCCTGTGCCAGTGATTGCCGCGATTGAAGGCTTCTGCTTTGGCGCGGGGATGCAATTGGCCTTGGCTGCCGATATTCGTGTCGCTCATCCGCAGACTCAAATGTCGATCATGGAAAGTCGTTGGGGCTTGGTACCAGATATGGGCTTAACCCGCTCCATCAAAGGCTTGGTCGGGATTGATTTGGCCAAAGAACTGTCATTGACCGCACGGATCTTTGATGCTGACTATGCTAAAAAAATTGGTCTGGTGACGCATGTCGACACAGACCCACTGAGCAAAGCTCAAGCCATCGCCGAAGAAATTCTTCAGCGCTCACCGGATGCCTTGGTTGCAGTGAAACGCGTACTAGATGCCATGCAACATGAGCCGAAAAAAGCCTTGCGTTTGGAAAAGATCTGGCAGCTCAAATTGTTATTGGGTAAAAACAGCCAATTGGCACGTAAAAAAGACAAACACCCCGAAGTGACTTTCCTTCCGCGCCAATACAAATAGACCAATATCAAGCAATTAAGCAACTGAGATCAAGCACATGCAGACACAGCAGCAAAAAATCGCCTTTTTAGGCATGGGACTGATGGGTAGCCGTATGGCCACCCGTTTAATACAGGCCGGCTTAGATGTCGCCGTCTGGAACCGCAGTCCTGCCGCCTGTCAGCCACTGCTGGATCTCGGTGCGCAAGCATTAAGCTTGGAGCAGATCGGCGACTACCCGATCATCCTGCTGTGCCTGTCCGATGATGCTGCTGTGAATCAGGTCTTTCAAGGCATGCAGATGCACTTGCGTCCACAACAATGCATCGTGGACTTTTCCAGTTTGTCGGTCGCAGCCACATTACAACTCGCTGCACAGGCTGCCGAGCGTGGTGTGCGCTGGATTGACTCCCCGGTTTCCGGCGGGGTCGCCGGTGCAGAACAAGGCAGCTTGGTGGTGTTTGCTGGGGGTGACCAAGACGCGATTGACGCACTAAACTTCGTTTATCAGCCACTGGCGCAGCGCGTGACCTGCATGGGCGCAGTCGGTACTGGACAAGCCACCAAGATCTGCAATCAACTGATCGTGGCAGCCAATAGCACCCTCATCGCTGAAGCGGTGGCTTTGGCAGAATCTGCCGGTGTCGACACCACGCTACTGGCGCCAGCATTGGCCGGTGGCTTTGCAGACTCGAAACCGTTTCAAATCCTCGCACCCCGTATGGCGACGCAGCAATTTGAACCAGTGCAATGGAAGGTGCAAACCTTGTGCAAAGATCTCAATAATGCGCTGCAGTTGGCCGCATCCTATAACTTAAATATCCCGGTGGCCGAGCGCGCGCTGCAACAACTCGATGCACATGCTGACAAGGGCTTCGCGCAACGTGATTTATCCACGGTCATACAGGCGATTCAAATAGAGGACAACGATGTCGATGCTTAAACTCGCGGTCAATCTCTCGATGATTTTTCAGGAACTCCCCCTGTTACAGCGCTTTGCTGCGGCCAAGGCACAGGGCTTTGCCCATGTGGAGATTCAATTTCCCTATGAACTTAGTATTGAGACTCTGACGCAGTGCCTCGCCGAACAACAACTGTCTTTGTGTCTGATCAATGTCCCTGCTGGAGATCTGATGCAAGGCGGCTTAGGTCTGGCAGGCGTGCCGGGGCGAGAGGCTGAGTTTGCTGCGGCACTGGATCAGGCGCTTGACTATGCCACTGCACTCAAGATCCCTCGCATCAATGTCTTGGCTGGACGGCAAAGTCCAGATCTAGGGCGTGCAGCTTGTCTAGAGACCCTCACGCGAAACTTAAGCCTGGCCTGTACGCGTGCTGCACAGCAACAGGTTCAGGTGGTGGCGGAAATGATCAATGGCATCAATATGCCGGGGTTCTTGATTCAAGATATGGCCCAAGGACTTGAACTACTGACAGCGGTGAATCATCCCAATCTGAAACTACAGTTTGACTGCTATCACATGGCCATGATGGGTGAAGACCTCAACCACTGTCTGCGCGAGTATATGCAGCACATCGGCCATATCCAATTTGCTGATTGTCCGGGCCGTCATCAACCTGATACTGGTGAGATTGATTTTGCGGAATTTTTTCAAACTATTACTCAGAGTGAATATCAAGGCTGTGTAGCAGCTGAATATGTGCCACAGCCGAACTCCTCTGAGTCCATGCAATGGAAGTCACGTTACTTTGCTTAGCTTGAAATTGGATTTTTTTCGGAAGGAATGCAGATAATTGCAGTTAAAAGTAGATCCTCAACATGCAATAATTGAATTTTTACCGCAAAGGCGCTATATTAACCGGTGAGTAATTTTTAGGAAAATACACTTAACATGAATTTAGAACCATCGCCTAGCGCTTCTCTTTCTCAAGAACGCGCCACGCTGAATGAAAAGCAAGACGTTCATGCTTGTTTAAAA
>JASLJB010000044.1 GCA_030152605.1 Acinetobacter sp.
GAATAAGTGATTCAGCGAGCCAAGCAAGAAATAAGCCCAGTCAGATGACTGGGCTTTGCTATTTGGGCTGTTGCGGTTTTGGTGGTTGCTACCTTTGACCTGCGTGCCAAGTTAATCGGCTGAATATAAATTCTCTTTGGGAAAGACAGCTTTAAAGATTGAGCCACGGTTTTCAATCGACTCCACCTCAAGGTGCGCGCCGTGTTGCATCAACACATGCTTGACGATGGCCAAGCCCAATCCTGTACCGCCAGTTTGTCGACTACGTGCACTATCGACCCGATAAAAACGTTCAGTCAAACGCGGCAGATGTTTGGGGTCAATGCCGATCCCGGTGTCTTCAACGGTAAAGTAGCCCTGCTCGGCATCATCATGCCAGCCAATGGTGATGGTGCCACCTTTGGGGGTGTATTTGATCGCGTTGGTGATCAAGTTGCTAAAGGCACTGGCAATTTCCATATCTGAACCGATCAAGTCGCAGTGACTGTCGATTTCCAGATTGAGGGTATGACCGAAATCCACGTTATAGGCCTGCGCATCATCAAACAGTTGATTCATCAGGCTTGGCATTTCGATGATTTGATTCTTGGCGATCTGTTTGTCGTTTTCCAAACGCGATAACAATAGCAAATCATTGACCAAGGCATTCATGCGCCGAGTCTGTGACTGCATTTGTTCAAAGGCTCGCTTCCAGCGTGGGCTGATTTCTTCTTGATCGGTAAAGGTTTCGATATAGCCGCTGAGTACCGTCAAAGGGGTACGTAACTCATGCGAGATATTGTCGACAAAGTCTTTACGCATTTGTTCTAGGTTTTGCATCCGTGTCACATCATAGGCCACCAAGAGGCGACTTTCACTGCCAAATCGGGTCAGTTTGATCTGCACATAATGCTCATCTTGGATCGAGGATTTAATCTTGATGCCATCTGGAGATTTATCAATATCGTTAAAATATTCAATAAAATTCGGCTGACGCAAAATGGTGAGTAAGTTGCGGCCACGGTCTAAAGACTGGATGCCGAGCAGCCTTTCTGCGGCGGGGTTGGACCATTCGATCTGATGCAGTTCATCGGTGAGCACCACGGCTTCGGCTAAGGCCACCAATGAGGATTGGGCTCGATCGATCAGACCGACCATTTCCGCTTGCACCACGCGTTCTTGGCGTTGGGCACGATAAACATTGAATAACAATGCGCCCCAGATCCCATGCAAATTCGGTGGCACATCATAGGGACGATTGGAGATCCATTCGTTGACCAGGTAGAGCGAGCGTAGCTGTAATACAAAAAAAAAGCCCAATGCAATCAGCAGGCAGCTACCCAAGTAACCCATCCCATATCCGATCAGCGCGCCAATCACGAGCAAGAACATCAAAAGTTTTAGATCTTGCTTGGCAAACGTCCACAAACTGCTGTAGCGAAATTTTTGATGGTCCCGCGCTATTTCTGGGACCGGATAGGGTTCATACATATATTCAGCGATGACCTAAAGGTAAAAAGTTTTAACCTAATGCAAGATCGGCACGGGTTGAGAAACGGTAGCCTGTGCCACGAACTGTTTGTACAAAACGATCGACCGCATAAGGTTCAAGAACTTTACGTAAGCGACGAATATGTACATCGATGGTCCGGTCTTCGATATAGACGTTGCCGCCCCAGACTTGATCAAGCAGTTGAGCACGGGTGTAGGCACGTTCTGGATGGGTCATAAAGAAGGCCAATAGACGGTACTCAGTCGGTCCCATTTCCAAGATATGATCGCCAAAACTGACGCGTTGACTGACTGGATCAAGGATCAAGCCATTGGCGTCGATGGTTTTTTCGCCACTCAAGGCATTGGCACGGCGCAGGACAGCTTTGATGCGTGACACCAGCTCTCTGGTGGAGAATGGTTTGGTCATGTAGTCATCCGCACCGGCATCAAGACCTTGGACTTTATGATCTTCCTCACCGCGCGCGGTCAGCATGATCACCGGAATCTCGGATAAGTTTTCATCTCGTTTTAAACGACGGCATAGATCTACACCGCTAATACCACCGGGCATCATCCAGTCTAACAAAATCAATGCTGGACGTTGATCGACGATCATTTGATGGGCTTGTTTGGCATCCTCAGCTTGCAGACATTGAAAACCTGCCATATCTAAAGAGGTATGAATCATCTCACGAATTGGAAGCTCGTCATCGACGATTAAAATGTAGTCATCTTTCACAACGCAATATCCTATGATGAACGGTGACCCGTTTTTATATTTATGACAGGCTTATTACAAAGATTAATTATGACAGTATCATTGCAAAAGTGGGCATGAAGGTGAATTTAGCAACGATTTGTGACAAATATTTGTCAAAATCTTGACAAATCAATGACATCGGAAGCATGTCAATTTAGGCCGTTTCGCCAAGACCGCCTAAGAAACGCAATGTTTTGCGCTTTAGTTGTGAGTTTCAGTCATGAATTTTTCCAATAAAGACAGAAAAACCACTTCACAGGCCGTGACGATTTGTTCTTGGGATTGCACAAATCCGCTCATTACCCATCGAATTGCGATCTGGGTGACATAGCCATTCAGCCCGGTGGCGATCAGTGAAATTTCCTCTTCACTGACTTGGCTTTGTGGCAGCATCGCCATGACAAAGGCATGAATCATACGGTCAAAGCGCCCCATGGTTTCGCGAATAGTGGCTTGTTGATGCAGTTCCTGAACCAACATGGCATCGATATAAATGATACGTGCCATACGTGGATCGTTTTTTAACAGCTGAAACAGTGCAGTTAATCCTGATTTAACCATCAACTTTGGATCGGGTGTGCTGTGCAGGATGGCTTGCATCACCGTGTGTTCTAAGCTTTCGATCAACTGTAAAAATATGCTTTGGAACAGATGTTCGCTTTTTTTAAAAGACTCATAAAAATAACGTTCAGTGAGTTTGGCCTCAGTACATACATCTTTGACCGTGACTGAGAAAAAGCCCTGTGTGCCATAGGTTTCAATACCGGCTTCGATCAATTTTTCACGACGCGCTTGCTTGCGCTCAGCCAAGGATAAACCTTTAAATTGGCGTTCTTTGGTTATTTTTCTGGCCTGATCTTGGGACTGATCAGTCTCGGTGAGTGGATCTTGGCTCATAGTCAATTCGCGTATTTGGAAAATATAAAAAAAAGCAGTTTAGCAACTAAATCCGATCAAACCTATGTTGGCTCGAGCTTGACACTTTAAATACCGCATTTTGATCGTGCTGTATCTGCCTGAGTTTATATTGACAATGCATATTGTCAAATTTATAGTGGGTTTTATGTGCTGCAAACAGCAACAACGTGCAGAAAATTCAAACAAGGAATCACAATGAAAAATTTCAACAATAAAGTTGCAGCCATCACGGGTGCAGGTTCGGGGATCGGTCAGCAACTGGCGATCTTACTGGCGCAGCAGGGCTGTCATTTATCGCTGAGTGATGTCAACGCGCAAGGCTTGGCGAGCACGCTGGAGTTACTCAAAGCCTATGATGTGCGCGTGACCACCAAGCAGTTGGATGTGGCAGACCGTGTCGCGATGCAGGCCTGGGCCGCAGAGACTGTGCAGAATCATGGTTCAGTCAACATGATCTTTAACAATGCCGGTGTGGCATTGGGCTCTACCGTCGAAGGCGCAAGTTATGAGGATCTGGAGTGGATCGTCAATATTAATTTCTGGGGTGTGGTTTATGGCACCAAAGAATTTTTACCTTATATTAAACAAACTCAAGATGGCCATATCGTCAATATTTCCAGTCTATTTGGCCTGACGGCTCAACCGACCCAATCCGCCTATAATGCGACTAAGTTCGCCGTGCGTGGATTTACTGAGTCCTTGCGCCAAGAGCTGGATATGGAAAACTGTGGTGTCAGTGCACTCTGCGTGCATCCGGGCGGGATTCGTACCAATATCGCCAATGCGGCCAAGATGAATGACAGCATCAAGGCCTTGGGCATGCATCCAGAAAAATCGATCAAGTCGTTTAATAAATTATTGCGTACCCCACCTGAAGAAGCGGCAGCTTTGATTTTAGCCGCAGTGCAAAAAGACAAGCGCCGTTTGCTGATCGGTAATGATGCCAAGACCCTAGACTTGATGCAGCGTATGCTGCCGACGGGTTATCAGAAAGTCACGGCTTTCGTCACAAACTTGAGTAAGAAGTTTTAATTACTGGTTAAGATCAACTTCGCATCGATACCGTGTCTTTGTGGTGCGGCATGACGCTGTTTAAGACTTGAGAGCAACAATAGCAATAACAGTAAACAGGCTTTGAGAAGTCCAATCTAAAAAACCACTGCATGCAGTGGTTTTTTTCATGTTGATCTCTGGTCCTAGAATATGTAGGTGCAGCCATCTGAAGGTCGGGTCTAGACCAAGACCCGAATCGATTTTTTCTTCCAGACAAACTGGTAGTACAAGGCCTGCATCAGACAGAGCATAAAGAAGGCCAGCGCATAGGCATACCAAATGCCTTGTAGTCCCCAGATGCTGCTGAAGTAATAGGCGCAAGGTACTTCGATCAGCAAGATCGCAAAGATATTGATCAGCATCGGCACGGTGACTGTACCGGTTGCGCGCATAATTGAGGCAAAGATCGATGCCGCACCAAAGAACAAAATCGACCACAGTACGATAAACAGCAGTTGTTGTCCGAGTGCCATGACATCTGGCTCAGTAATAAACAAGGCCATGAGATATTTGGAGAACAGATAGGCCAACGCCACCAAGGCTCCAGTAATAATCATGTTCAAGACCAAGGCGGTTTTGGTGACCTTAGACAGCAAATGTGCTTTGCCAGCACCGATGGCTTGGGCGGCAAAGATCGATGCTGCAAT
>JASLJB010000057.1 GCA_030152605.1 Acinetobacter sp.
ATAGGATGCATAGGGTCTATATAAAGATTAAAATGAACTTCAGTATCTACTTAAGGCAGCAGTAAAAGGCTTTAATTTTAAGTCTGAGTCACAGGATAGATGCAAGACTTTTGTGTAGTTATCAGAGAGAGTCACAAAAAAAATTAATATATGCTTAAATAAAATACAACTTTGTTTCATTTTCTAGGAACAGCACAATAATACGATTTAGCCTTTAAGCTTAATCCTTTGCACTCATTCACCCTAGTCTGATCATTACAATAGGGAGTAAATTTTAGATGTTAACTTTCGAAAAATATAATATTCATGGTGCCATTTTTGATATGGATGGAACAATGTTTGATACTGAGCGATTACGGTTTCAAACCTTAAAACAAGCTTCTCAAGCCATGATTGGAGAGGCATTTTCTGAGCAATATTTATTACAATGTTTAGGGTTGAGTGTACAGTCGGCACATCAACTGGCACAACAACAATATGGGGAAGATCTGCCTTATTTAGAAATTAGAACACATGCTGATGAGTTGGAGCGTGAATATATTCGTCTATCTGGTGTACCGATCAAAAAAGGCTTGATTCAAGTTCTTGAACGTTTGAGAAAGTCAGGATTAAGAATGGCAGTCGCGACATCAAGCCGTCGAGAAATAGCAGAAGAATATTTAATTAATGCGAATGTCTATAAATTCTTTGATGTTTTAGTTTGTGGTGATGAAGTGAATAACGGCAAACCACATCCGGAAATATTTTTAAAAGCGGTCGAGCAACTTAATTTAGAAGCTCATCAATGTTTAATGTTTGAAGACTCTGAAAACGGAATTTATTCTGCAAGTGATGCAGGTGGAATTACTATATTACTTAAAGACATTAAAACGCCGAATTCGGTCATGTTAGCGAAGGCTGATTTTTATTATGAAAATATGTATGCCTGTTTGACTGATCTGGATCAATATCTCGATCTCATGTCGATGCCTAAATTAGAAGAAGCTTTTCCTCAGAGCTTAAATCAATTGACCGTAGGAATACATGGTTTTGGTGCCATCGGTGGTGGATATTTAGCGCAGATTTTATCTTATTGGGATGGTTATACACGGCCGCAGCAGATTTTAGCATCCACGCGGAATAGTTTATATCGAAATGCAGTCAATGCATTTGGGACCTATAGTATACGTTATGGTCAAAACTCCTATGACGAACGCATAGAGAATATGAGCATCATCGATGCAGATCAGGCTGATCAAATGCGTGATATGTATATGCAGTCGAGTTTAATTGCACTGTGTTTACCCGAACAGGCATTAGCTAAAGAAGCTCAGGTCATTGCTGATGGATTATTGGCTCGATATTCTGCTTATACACAGCTAGAGTATGAGCCATTAACCGTACTGATTATTTTAAATAAAGTCGGTGCAAAAAAAATGGTAATACAGCATATTCAGCAAGCCTTATTGCAAATAACCGATCTTGAAACGACTCAAAATATTCTCGATCAAAATTATTTTTGTGATACGGTCGTTAATCGCATGGTCACAAAACTTTCTGATCGTGCTTTATTTAGACAACTTAAAATTAAATATAATTTGGTTCAGCAGCAGCAACTTGAATTTGAGGACGAACAGCCGCATGAGTTGTTGGAATTTGAGCAGGGGATTAAGCTCAGTCACACACAGCAGCATTTGGCTGCAAATTATATTGAAGATCTGCGACGTGATTTTCAAGCCAGTCATATTCTGCAAAATTTGGATTTAATTTTATTTCATAGTGAAGCCGAGATGCCAATTTATGTAGAAAATCTCAGCCCATTATTAAATAAACTGCGCCAAGTGATATTGGTGGATGATATTTCAAGCATTCAATTAATTAAAAATCGCTTGTGGAATGGTGTTCATGCGATGTTGGCTTGGTATGCAAGTTTACTTGGCCATGAAACGATCGGAGTCGCCATGGCAGACCAGCGTATAAATGATTTTGTTGCTGATTTAATGACTGAAGTCAAACAAGCATTGGCATATGCATTGCCGGATCGAGCGCAGGACTTAGATCGTATGGCAGAAAGCTTTTTATCCTCCTGCGCATTTGCATATAAAGATCCATGCGCGCGCGTGGCACGCGATCCACTGCGAAAACTCGGGCATAATGAACGTGTTTTGGGTTCGATTGAGATGAATCTAAAGCAGCAGTCGCGTTATGATGCGCTGATTACTGGAGTTGTATATGGTTATCGCTATGCGCATCAGTCTACAGGGTGTTCACCTACAGAAATTTATCAACATCTGCAGCAGCAAGTGAATAAGATGTGCTTGGATGATCTACAAAAACAAAGCTTAATCACTGAAATAAAGCAGCACCTTAATCGAGAGCTTTCACCGAGCAACTGAAATATGTGCTTCGTTTGAGTATAAATGAGGGTAATGTATGTTTGGTTTAAGAGAAATATTTTAGAGAGGGCATTATTTTGTCATTATCAGAAACTCCACAACATGAGATTCATGCTCAACGATGGGCTGTTGTTGCGACTTATTCATATCCTTATGAAGCTCAAATCGCCAGAGCACGGCTGATTGCAGAAGAGATTCCTGCGCGGATTGAAAATGAACATACCATCAATATGTATTGGTTATATTCAAATGCCATGGGTGGAGTACGTTTAATGGTGATTGCTGAATATGCAGCACTTGCTCGAGAAATTATTGCACAGGATTTCAGCGAAGATGTTGAACAGCAATTCAAGATCAAAGCAGACTGCTGTCCGCAGTGTGGCAGTGATCAGGTTGCAGCATATACCCAAGGCAAAAAGCCAGCCTTTCTGGTCTTTCTACTACTTGGGTATCCATTATTTTTTTATAAGCATGGTATGCGTTGTGAGCAGTGCCATTACTTTTATACCGGCCAAGCATCATAAATATCTGTGGCAAGTGAATTGGGTGATGGCGGGAGTATATCAACTCCACCAATATCTTAGAATATGGAAAAAGATCGGTGCTGAAAAGCAGATTGAATCAATACGATCTAACATACCACCATGTCCATGAATCAGTTGTCCCCAATCTTTAACACCACGATCGCGTTTAATAGCGGACATCACCAATCCACCCAAGAAGCCAAAGATACACACCACAAAACCAATTAATGTTGCTTGCCAATAATTAAATGGCGTCAGCCAAGACAGTGCGACACCTAAAGCCGTGGCGAGTATGATGCCACCAAATAAACCTTCAACGGTTTTGGAAGGTGAAAGTAGCGGTGCGACTTTATGTTTACCAAACAGTTTGCCACAGACATACTGCAAAACATCCGATGCTTGAACCACCATAATCAGCCATATCGCTAACCAGATTTTCTCACCGTTGAAGCCAGGTAATTTGAGATTCAGTAATGCCGGCACATGGGAAATACAAAATACACTCACCATAAGCCCCCACTGAATTTTGGCACTTCGTTCTAAAAAGTGAGTGGTATCTTCTTGTTTTAAACTGGCAATCGGAATCAGTAAGAACACATATAACGGAATAAATATCGAATATAAGCCATACCAATCGGTATAGATTAAATAATATTGATAGGGAATGACAAAATAAAAACCAATTAAAAGTGGGAAATAATCGCCGCGACGCGTGGGTAATAGACTAATAAACTCACGTAAAGCAAACAGTGAAATAATCCCAAATAAAATAATAAAGGCCAGATTGCCCAATAAAATCGCACTGCCGATTACGATCAGCATGATCCACCATGCATGAATACGTGCATTGAGGTTATCAATCACAGGAGATGGTGTATGTGCCGCGCGTTGTTTTAAAATCAGCCCCACCGTTGAAGCAAAAACTAAGATCGCAGCAAAAATACCAAACAGTTGATAGGTAAGTTGTAAATTGGCTGAATTCATAGATTTTCAACCTGTTTTAATTTAAGTAATTCTTGATGTGCATAATCTAAAAACGCTGATTTATTCATATCTGGATCAATATTTAATGGCCTACCAAAACACACGGTAGATAGCAGCGGTAAGGGGATAAATGCACCCTTGGGCATCACCCGTTTGAGATTTGAAATCCAGACCGGCACCACCTCTACCTTGGGAAACTGTTGCTGTAAATGAAACAGGCCACTTTTAAAGGTGAGTAAATCAATATCGTCATTTAGGTTTCGTGTCCCTTCTGGAAAAAATATAATCGAGTAGCCTTGTTCTAAGACGGCTTTGATGGGCTGTAAAGGATCACTTTGATCTTTGCGATCGCGTTGGATGGTCACACCTTTAAAGGTATCTTGAATGAGAAAGCGGCGAAATCCATCCTTCATCCAATAGTCAGAGGCAGCAACCGGGCGTGTTTGGCGGCGAATCTCTTTAGGTAGAGAAGACCATAAAAGGATAAAGTCGATATGACTATTATGATTGGCATAATAAATACGCTGTTTCATTTCTGGTTGGCAACCGACCCATAAACTGCGTGCACCCGTCAGGAGACGTGCACTACGGCGAGTCAAAAATGCAATAAAACGCGCGATCTGCTGAGTGAGCCGATTGCTTTTAGGCTCGGATCGATTTGCTTGCGTGGGCAAGTTACTGTTCATTGTTGATCCTCGCGTGACGTTAATACTAAATAAGATGTTGTATTAAAAATAAAAATAGAATGTATTGCATGATAAGTAATATGAACTGAAATTTAAACAGCCGTATGCAAGCGTGTTGACGCAGGGCCCAGTTGCGTCCCATTTTATGTTGTGGAATGAGCCCGAGTTGATGTAAGGCCTGATCCAGCGCTGCGCTAAATTCACTTAGTGTTTGCTGTTGAGGTGTGTGCTTGAGTGATTCCGCCGCGATTTTAAGCAGATCTGCATCAAATTGGACTCGAACATAAAGATAATGTTGTAGCAGGCAGAGCCCGAAAATACTGAAGAGATACAAGCCACTGAGATTTGTGTGCGCTGATGCGAAGATCACGGCAGTCGTTGCCAACCCCAAACACAGATAAGCTGAATAACACAAACTGCGTGTCGCAGAGAGTAATTTAGATAACAGCTTGAATTGTAGTTGCATCTTATTTTCCTTGATACTGCGCATGGAAATCTTCTAATACGCTCACTTGCTCGGACTTGAGGACAATCCATGGTCGAGCATGTTGAATCATCTCAATCGCTTGTTGCACCGTTTTGGCATGTTGATGCGTCAAAAGCCAAGCCGCGAGTATGCTGCTGCTTCGAGAATAGCCTAAGGCACAGAAGATCAAGATTGTCTTGGTTGAATGGGTTTGTTCAACTTGAATTTTGGCGATTAAAGTATCCAAGGCCTGAACAGCAGCATGCAGTTGACTGCTTGGAATAGTAATGAGATCCAGTTGATAACACGCCTGATGTGCTTGATGATCTGTGAAGAATGGCAACTCCGCACAGCAATCGAACAGACCTGTATAGGTTTGGGCATGTTGCGGATGTGGAAATCGACCCAAATATATTTCGATCTGTGCATGATCCAGCACCAAACAATCTATGGGATGTTGTCGCGTCCATAGCCGACTATTCAACCATGCAAACAGTAAGTAGGGAGCAAATAACAGCAGTGCAGCAGCACTCATCTTTCCTTGAGGATCTTTTTGGAAAAAATGTGGGCGAAGCAAGAGATAAGCCAAGGCCACTAGACTTAGACTCACGGCTGGATAAACTAACCATAAAGCCCAAGATTTAAATAGATAGGCGCAGCAAAACAGCAGTATAGCCGCAATCGCATAGTAAAATGCCAGTTGCATATGGCGTTTGCTGCGGCGCTGTAATGGAACCTTCGCTTGGGTGTGTTGCTGATCTTGGATATTCGATTGGGCGAAATATGGCGCGCGGACCTGTAAGGGAAATAACCATAAACATAATCCACCCACCAATAGTCCGGCTGGAATATCAATAAAATGATGCTGCCATGTGGTCAATACCGATAGGCCAATTAAAAATGACCAGACATCGACCCCGAACTTCCAATGTCCTTTTACATGCCGGCGGAAAAAATCCCACAAAATCACCAGAAGTACGATATGCAAGGAGGGCGCTTGGTTATAGGGCTGGTCAAAACCCATCAGTACATCAAACCAGAGGCCGAAGAAGCCATCCAGTTCAGGCCGAACAAAGCTAAATTTTAATGGAAAGATTAAAAAGCAGCTCACCGCAATCAGCTGTGCCGATAATAGCCTCAGCACATGTTGCTTGAGTTCAAATTTATTCCAACATAACAGCAGGGATAGACCATAAAACAAGTCAATCGACCAATAGGGAACGATCGTCCAAGGCCATAAGGGGATGGCGTGTTCCCAGGCAAACACCATGCTTGGCACATATTCCAGTTCAGCGCTGAAATGATTGGCGAAGCCATAGCTCAGAAAAAATAGCGGCGCCAAGATTGCCAGTGCCGCCAGTCCCCATTTCCAAGTTCCTTTTTGCTTATTCGCGATATTGATCATGCTGTTGTACGGATCTCTTGGGATAGGTTTTTAGATTTTTTGTGCCACTGAAACGGTGAAAATACCAAATTCATCAATACATTGATCGATCTTTTTAAAGCCTGCTTGTTCAACCAGTGCATCCATTTCCGCTTGGGAGCGTAAGCGCATCACCCATGCATCTCCCTCACGATGTGAGGTCAATGCTCGGGCAATAAACTCTTGTTGTGGATGCCAAATTTGACCGGTATATATCAAATAGCCGCCACTTTCTAAGGCCTGACTCAGCCCAGAGAGCGATTGACGCAGCAGATCATTATCACTAAATAATTCATATAAACCAGAAACTACGGCCAAGCTCACTCTGGGTTGAATGGCAGCCAGTGAAACTTCGTTAAAGGCATCGGCTTGAACAAAATCAGCAATATCAGCCAATCCGCGCTCAGCAATTAAGTCTTTTCCAGCTTTGACATTAAGTTCACTATAATCACGCAGTAAAATTGATTCGACAGGTGTTTCTAATTGTTGTACAGCATCCAAAATATAACGCCCATGACCCGAAGCAATATCTAGGATCTTAACTGCTTGGTGATCTTGAATCAGACGCTGTGCATATTTCAGCAATAGCTGCTCAATATGTTGTTTACGTATGCGGATTCCTTTCCAACCAATGGCATTTAAATATTGACGGTCAATTAGTTTACCCAATGGGTTGTTACTTTCAGTTTGATTGCGATAAACAAAATCTAGCGTGCTGCCCGAGTCATAACCACTGTCTTCGCCGATTTTAAGCCCGCGTGAAAAATAACTGCCGATTTTTAAATTCTTCTTGGTGAGTTGCCAAAATTTATGTTTGATCGAGTTTTTATTTAATGGTGCGCTGAGTTGTTCTGCAATGGCACAGCTGGCGCCCATTTTATCTGCATGAAGTACATCTGGTGCTTGGTAAGGACGCGCAAAACATTGTTGAATAAAGCGACGTATTTTCTCGATCGCAATCGCACGTTGTTTTTCGCCCAAGGTGTCGTGATAGAAACCCTCCAAAACATGAAACTCTTTTTGTGGATGTGGTAATTTTTGATAAAACTCACGCTGCGGTGCCTGTTTAACCACGAAGTCTGAACCTGAACAGAGCACTTGAGTCGGCACAAAGATATGTTGGGCATCCTCAATAATACGATCAGCCGCTTGATATAAGCCCAACAGCATCCGCACTGAAATCGCACGTGCAATCTGATCATCACGCGCATAACTTTGGGCACGCTCAACATCGTGAGTCAGCATATTGGCTTTGACATAACTATTAATAAAAAAATTACCGCATAGTTTATGCATCAAATTTAAGCTGGGCCGAGCCAAAGGCACATAAAGTTTAATATCAAAGGCAGGTGAGGCTAGACAAAGTGCACGAATCTTCGGTGCATAATCATGTACCCAAGTTGCTGCCAATACCGCACCGACACTTTGCCCGATCACTGCAATATTCTCTGACGCGATGCCATATTCACGCTGAATATGCTGTACGAAATACTGTATATCTTTGACGCAGGCAGAAAAACTCGGCGCATCGCCGCGTTCACCTTCAGTTTGCCCATGACCGCGTGCATCCCATGCAAAAAAATCAAATTCAGGCAGATCCAGCTCAGTAACTAAATGTGCCATACGACCCGAATATTCATGGCCACGGTGAAATAATAAAATCGCTTTCTTGTCCTGTGCAGGCTGTGTCGCTGCCCAGTGCTGGAAAAAAATCGATGTGTCATCATGACTAATAAAATATTGGCTTGAATGCTGATAATTCATGGTGTGGATCTCAAATTTATAATGAATAGGAATATATGAATGTGTTGGTCATCATTTCATTTAATTCTAAAATGAGCGCTACAGTGTGCCTAAAAATGCTGAGCGCTTCACCGCGCTTTCAAATCCTCATATCTGATCGGATTGCTTAAAACTAAAACTAAAACTAAAACTAAAACTAAAACTTCAAATGTAATTTAAATGCTGTGTGTTCTGGTTTTTGTGTCGCGTCAATCGATGTCATTTTATAGGCTATTTTTAATGCGATTAAATAGGGTCAGTATCAGTAATAGACACATCAGGCTGACTAAGCCATTGTTAAAATAAACCAGGGCATCGAGATGATCTGAAAAGCGTGGAAATAACCAAATCACGATGACCATGACGCTCAACCAAAAAGCGCGATCACTTTTGCCCATGGGGCCGTCATAACGTCGTTCCGCACCGATTAAGGGTGCCATCACACCGGTATATTCACTCAAAATAGCCAAGAAACTAAACAGCAGCAGTAACTGGATTGAGATTAGACCTAAAGCGGCGAGGCTAAGATAAAGTGCGGTATCGGAGATTACATCGCAAAGCTCATTATAAAAAGCACCGAGTTTCGATTGCTGATTAAACTCACGCGCCAACATGCCATCGATGGCATTGAATGCCATCCGACATAACATCCATAACGGAAATAGGAGTAATAGCCAAGAGGGCGGATGGCTTAAAAAATGAAAATATAAAAACAAACTCAGTAGGACTGAAATCAGCATGGCTGAAATCGTGACCTGATTAGCCGTCACACCCATTTTAAATAGTCGATTCACGAAGGGGCGCAGTGCATTTTGAAACGCGGGTTTAAGTTGGTAGATCGAAGGCATTATCATGAAGGCTAAAAATATTATGTTGGAATATTAGCCAGATTTACTGTTGAAACTCAAGTAATATCAGTGATATCACTTGAATTTAAGCATGCTATTTAAATAGAGGAGATTGAGTGCGGTCGTCTTTTTCAGTGCCCGGAATTATTTTACCCAGCCCTTGTGTAACAATATGCCAAAAATAGATTGATAAATCTTGAGTGCCCAACGCATGATAATCGTGGCATAACGTTGCCAGATCAATTGCATCAAGATATTGGTGAAGAGGGCGACACAGAATGCACCGAGCATATCCAGAGGGAAATGTACCCCGACATAAATTCTCGACCATGCAACTAAAAATGCCATTACGAGCAGGCTGAGACCGAGTTTAAAGCGCTGTGCAAATACGTAGGAAAATGCAATAGAACTAAAAATCAGCATATGGTTGCTGGGGAAGGACGCAGTTGGCGCATGATGAATTAGGGTGTGTCCCATACCCATCACAAATGGCCGTGAGTGTGGATAACCCAAAGAGATTAAATAGCCAATACCCAGTGCAAGCGCTGTGGTAATCACGGCTTTCAGTGCCAACGCTTTGGATTGATAGCTGCCTAAAAACCAAGCGCTGATTAAAAATAACATCAGTAAATATAAAGTATCATTGGCGATAAAAATCGCCAGATGTGACATGGCTATCGAAACATCGGCGGGTGCATTGATATACTGGAAGACTTGGAAATTGAGAGATTCAAGAGACATTGTTGCTCCATGTCGAATTGTAAATATACTGAGCAAACAGCAAAGCCAAGCACAGTATTCGCGCTAAGTATGAGCGCAAAGGGCGACATTATAGGTGATATGCTGTGTTTGTACGACATTGAACACCTTATTACTGAACTGAATCTTAAGGACTGAGCGCATTACAGCGGTTGATTATATTTTTGCTGCTGCCCTCAGCGTGACTTTGATATAATCATCGTGTTTAAATATGGCTGAATCAGTTATGACACCTGCTTGTAAACTTCTGAAATCACGTAAAATAGATTATTCAATTCACGAATATGAGCATGATCCGAATGCCAAACGCTTTGGTTTAGAGGCGGCTGAGAAATTGGGTTTAAGTGTTGAAGAAGTCTTCAAAACTTTATTGGTCACAGATGACAAAAATTATTATGTTGCCGTGATACCGGTACATTTACAGCTCAATTTAAAAAAAGTCGCCGCGGCATTTAAATGTAAAAAACTGCATATGGCAGATCCTAAAGAGGCGGAACGTATCACCGGTTATTTAGTCGGTGGGATTAGCCCACTTGGGCAGAAAAAAAGATTGGCAACGGTATTAGATCTGCATGCCAGTCAGTTAAAGAAGATTTATATCAGCGGCGGTAAACGTGGTTTAGATCTCGGGATTGCACCACAAGATTTTCTAAATGTGCTGAATGCTCAAATCTTAGATGTCGTCGATAGTGCTAGCGACTAAATACGATCGACAATAACTTTAGATCAGCGTGGCCGGCCGCTGCTCGCGTCATCGCAGCAGCCAAGCATAAAACAAGAACTCAACAAGAATTAAAAAAGCCAATGACAGATGACATTGGCTTTTTGACAACAGTTGCAACCCAGTCAGGTTGCTGACGTTGTGAATTAGAGTGCTGGTGCAGCAGCAGCGATGGCAGCAGCAACGGCGTCATCTTCAGTTTTAGCACCTGTGGCTTTAGATGCATTTAACTGAGGTTTTTCTGCAACAGGCTGAGTGGCTGGTGCTTTGACTGGCTTAGCTTCAGCTTTAACTTCAGCAGGTTTGGCTTCCACTGGTTTAGGCTCAGGCTTTGGTTGTGCAGGTTTTGCCGCTGCAACGGGTGCAGGTTCAGCTGCCGCATTCAAGCTGGGTTGTTGTACTTCTTGCGCTGCAGGTGCAGTATTCAACTCATGTGTCTGTGCTGTATTTGATTCAACATGCGCAGGGATTTCAACAGATGAATTTTGACCTGCTTGCTCAACACTCGGTAAATTTTCAAATTGTGCAACCGGCTCTGAAACGGATGCTGCATTTTGAGCATCCTCTTCTTTCGGTGCTTCTTTTTTTACACAAGCAGAGATCAACAGGCTTGTGGCAATCGCGCCACAGATGAAAAGTTTTTTATTCATAATTACTCAAAAAAAAATTGAATCAATAATGTCAATGCATTATAGCAGCAAATTTATAGAGTTCATCGACTTAAATATATGTAATTACTTCATCGGAAATGTAGATTAATTAATCAATTGTTTTTAGTTCTTTGAATTGATGCGGATTGACTTTGCTTTATGGGGGCAGAGTAAAGTAAAATTGCGCAACATTGTAAGCCGATTTAGGCTTGATTGTACGAGAGACTCAATGACCCATTTTATTTTCGTGACTGGTGGTGTAGTTTCATCATTAGGTAAAGGCATTTCAGCTGCTTCTGTCGCTGCACTTTTAGAAGCCCGTGGTTTAAAAGTAACCATGGTTAAAATGGACCCCTACATTAATGTAGATCCAGGAACCATGAGTCCGTTTCAACACGGCGAGGTGTTTGTCACAGAGGATGGTGCCGAAACCGATTTAGATTTAGGGTATTACGAGCGTTTCTTACGCCATGCCAAAATGACCAAGTTGAATAACTTCACTTC
>JASLJB010000066.1 GCA_030152605.1 Acinetobacter sp.
ATCAAGCGCTTGTTTCTCAACAAGTTTTTATCAACATCACCGCCGATGGATGTGCATTATAGGCGAAATATTTTCAGGCGCAACCCCTAATTTAGATATTTATCGAAATTAATCGTCGGATGCGTGGTTTTTAAACGAAAAGCCGTTTTTTTTTGATATTTTCGATTTATTTCAGTTTATAAATTAAACATAGATTACTTTTTTAGTGCTGCAGGCAAAGGCTGTTCTAATCGCTCGAGCAGCATTTCATGCTGATTTCTCTCTTGCCAGCGTAAAGGTCGGCAGTCGATATACTCACAATAGCCCGCATGTCCTTCATAAAGCTGTTGATCCAGTTCAACCTGATAGTTGAAACTACCGACATACCCTGCCCCTACACCAAACTTAAAGTCGCCGCGACTTTGCGCATCGACTTTAATACTGTGCTGCTTATCGCGCGCATGCCATTCAAACTCTCGAGGTAAATACATTTCTTGCTGGTTTGGGGTTTCCACTTTCGGATAAAGCCGCTGCACCACAAAGCGCACATCGATTTCAAAGCAATAGCACTGGTTTTGCGCCAAGTCGCGAACAAAAATTTTAGATTGCATCACTTGATTAAACTGATTACGCACATGAATCAGCAGTAACTGGCGCTGATCTTCGAGATGAATCACTTGATAGCTATAAAAACAAATAGGCAAATACGGCAAATGAATAGCACGCAAATAATCAAAACTTGCCAGCTGATCGATCTGAAAAACCTCACCCTTAAACTGAATCTGTCCCCGACATTGTGCTGGCACTGACCAATGCTGATATAGCCCCAAGCGCAGTTTGGAAAAATAACAAATCAGCGGCACTGCGGAAATCTGCAGATCCACACTTAATTCGGGATCATCTTGGTAGAGATGAAAATTGGGAAATTCACCATTGAGATAAACGTGTTCGCCAAACTGAAAATATTGATGCCTGAGAACACAGTCGTGTTGAATAGAATAGCTTTGATAATGGCCCTGCATGTGCGGACTTACACTGCTGATCAGCGATACGCTATCCAGTGCAGTAGTTTGAATACTGGCGGGATTTTTAAAAATAGGGATGTTGGGCTGCCCCATCATCACCCTTAAACTAAAATAATGTAAGGGTGCGGGCAGATTGGGAATAATGATCGCCAGTTGTACGATCTTAAACCAGCCATTGGGTGGATGATAAGCCAGTTGTACAGGAAACTGAGCTTGCTTAAACAGTTGCGGCGTATCATAGGGTTCGATAAGCAACGGCATCACAAGCTCCTTATTTCAATACACTTGACCAATATCAGCTAACGCACTGAGTGACTTTCCTCAGTTTGGTTGCGTGCCAAAAATGTAGTCACAAAACCAGATAAAGCATACACAATAGACACCACCAAGATACCCAATGGGATATCGTAGGTAATAATGCCAAATACCAAGACCACCGGCAGCATCACCACAAATGGAACACGCTTACGATCGACCTGTTTAAATGAATAGTACTTAACATTTGAAACCATCAATAGACCAACGATGACCATCAATGCCGCATAAACCACTTGGATTGTGCTCGAACTCAGATCAAAGATCATCGGGTAATCGCGACTCACCCACACCAGTGAAATCACCATCACCGCAGCCAAAGGACTCGCAATACCAATAAAGTAGCGTTTATCGACCACGCCGATTTGAACATTAAAGCGAGCCAAACGGAAGGCAGCACACGCGGTATAAACAAAACAGCAGGCCAAACCGATACGACCCAAATCATGCAACGCCCAGCTATACATTAAGATCGCCGGTGCAATACCAAAAGCCAATAAGTCAGAAAGCGAGTCATACTGTTCACCGAAGGCACTTTGCGCACCAATGGCACGCGCCACGCGACCATCCAAGCCATCAAATAATGCAGCCAGAAAAATGGCATAAATCGCATGCAAATAATCGTGATTCATACTCGCAATAATTGAATAAAAACCACAGAGTAATGCCGCGGTCGTAATCAAGTTCGGCCAGAGATAAATGCCACGGCGTTTTACTTTATGCCCCTCATGGGTATGCTCTTCTTCTTCAACTTCAAAAGTGATGCCATCAAAAGAATGATCATCGGGCGTAACATCATGGCGCTCAGGTTTATTGATATTTGTCATTCTTCGATCCTAATGTTTAACTTTATTATGGCGTAACTGTCACTTAAATTGAACAATAAATTGCCACCGCGTTGCCGCAGGTTGGTTATTCACCAACCAACCAACGCACTGCAGCATGTCCGCCATTTTCGCTCATACGTAAATGTGGGAATAACCATTGTAAAGCTTCATCAGCTTGATTTGAAAACTGCCAAGGTGGATTGATAACCAACAAAGCACAGCCATTTAGGCCAACTGGGGTATCATCTGGCCAAACACAGATTTCACAGATTAACTGGCGACGAATACCAGACTTCTGCATTTTCTTTTCAAAACGGCTAATCATGGCGCGATCTTTAATCGGATACCATAAGGCAATCACACCGGTAGGCCATTTACGATGTGCTTCAACCAATAACTCCACCAACTGCGGAAAGTCTTTACGTTCAATCTCATACGGTGGATCGATCATGACCAAGCCGCGTTTTTCTTTTGGCGGAATCACGCCCATCAAACCTTCGTAAGCATCACGCTCATGTAGGCCAGCACGTTTATCACGAATATTGTCTTTGAGTTGATCAAATACATCACTTTGCATTTCAAAAACAGTGGCTTTATCTGTTTCACGCATACCTTGCAAGGCAAACCAAGGTGAACCCGGATAGGCACCACGGCCTTCTTTGGCACGCATTTTTTCAACTAATTTTAAATATTGTTGCACGCCTTCTGGTGCTTGACGCACAACCGAATCATCAAGTTTCACTAAACGGTGAATACCGTTTAAATATTCACCAGATTTTTGTGCAGGTGCCGATGACAAATCGTATTGACCCGCTCCACCATGTGTATCAATATAGCGATAGGTTTTATCTTTGACATTTAAACGTGTCAAAAGTTGCAGCAGTAACACGTGTTTCATGACATCAGCAAAATTGCCTGCATGGAAATGATGACGGTAATTCATGTTTTGATTCATTCCTGTATCCAACAGGCATTTTAGCATGAAAAAATATTTCTTCACTGCCCGTCTGTTGTTCTAAAATGCTGACCCTTTATTTTCTCAAGTGAATATAGTCCTATGGAAGCAATGTTCATCCCAAAGTCATGGCATGTTGATCAAATTTTAGATGATTTAGATCAACATGGTTTCACTTTAATCGACAATGTCTACCCACCTGACATTCATACCGCATTGATTGCAGAATGCAACACTCATTTAAATCAGTTCCGTGAAGCGGCCATTCAAAATGGAGTACTCAGTCAAATACGCAGTGATCATATCTTATGGATTAATGATGACTTAAGCATTGCACAACAGCACATTGAATTGCTCACCGAGATCTATCAATGCCTGAATCGCAACTTTTTCCTTGGCATTCAAAGTATTGAAGCGCACTATGCCTGCTATAACAGCGGCGAATTTTATAAACTACACCGCGACAACCCACAGCAAAAAAATCATCGCGTCATCTCTAGCGTGTTCTACCTGCATGCAGATTGGCAACACGACTGGGGTGGACAACTTAGATTACAAGATAAAAATCAAAATTGGCACACGATTCAACCGACACCGAATCGCATGGTGTTATTTCAAAGTGATTTGTTACATGAAGTGCTCAAAGCCAAACAACAACGCCTTTCGATTACGGCATGGTTGCGTAGCGATCAACAAATCCTCCCATTGTCGCAGCTTTAAAACCAGCACCTACATAAACAAGCTTCAGGTAGCGCTTTAAAAATCACGCTTTAAAATTACTGTTTTAGCCTCATATAGATGGCATGTTGTAATAGGATTAACCTTAATGCTTGAAGATACAAAGCTTATTATTTCGCGTATCGGTGAAACAGATCAGTTATCTTTAACAGAAAATAGCCCAACTTTGGCGTTAGAACGCAGTGATTTGCGTCTACAACTGGTGACGCATAGCCATGCCCGCTCAGAGCAAGTGCATTTCTTGCAAGAAGCGATTGTACTGCTTGAGCAAGCCCGAGTTGAATATGAGGAGATGCCGTTAAGCCTCTATCTGGATCTATCCATACAGCTTGCCAAAGCCTATATGATGTATTTTGAGATCAGTCAACAAGCACACTTTGCCTTGATTACCCAGCAGATTCTCAGACCATTGATGGTGCACGCACACGGCGATATTTATTTTTACTTGTCCTATGCCGCCATTTGTAGAAATGAAAAAGCCCTGATGCGACATTGGCTGAGTAAATATGCAAAATCAAGCCAGTTTGATCATGAACTGATGTCACAGCATGCAGCCTTTGAACCTGTACGGCATGAAGACTGGTTTAAGGCCTTGCTGCAATCACGACGCCATTGATCCATCTGCAAAACAAGTAAGTTGTAGCAACTACAAAGTATTGCGCATCAAACCCGTCGAACTATTGATCTCAAATCATTGAAACTCAGAGAAATTCAGACATAAAAAAACACCCCAAATGGGGTGTTTTTTTCGCGTTAAGCGAACTTAATCAATGAAGATTAGTTGAACAAATGCGCGATTGCAGCACGTTCTTCTTCTAATTCATTCAAAGTAAAGTCCATACGCTCACGGCTGAATGCGTCAATTTCTAGACCTTCAACACGTGTATATTGACCATTTTCACAAGTCACAGGCACGCCATACATCACGCCTTCTGGGATACCATAAGAACCGTCTGAAGGAATACCCATAGTGACCCATTCGCCATTGGTACCAAGTGCCCAATCACGCATATGATCGATTGCAGCGTTTGCAGCAGAAGCCGCTGAAGATAGACCACGTGCTTCAATAATTGCAGCACCACGTTTACCAACAGTCGGTAGGAATACGTTTGCATTCCACTCTTGATCGTTGATCAAGTCTTTAACGTTTTCGCCATTAATGGTTGCGAAACGGTAGTCTGCATACATGGTTGGAGAGTGGTTACCCCAAACGGTAAGATTTTTGATGTCTTTAACCGCTTTACCAGTTTTTGCTGCAATTTGGCTCAACGCGCGGTTGTGGTCCAAACGAAGCATTGCAGTGAATTGACCTGGGTTTAAATCAGGAGCAGATTTCATTGCGATATAAGCATTGGTGTTCGCAGGGTTACCCACAACAAGTACTTTCACGTCACGGCTCGCGTGATCGTTGATTGCTTTACCTTGAACGGTAAAGATTTTAGCATTTTCTTGTAATAGATCAGCACGTTCCATACCTGGACCACGTGGACGCGCACCAACAAGCAAGCAGTAATCCGCATCTTTAAATGCAACGTTCGGATCATCAGTTCCGACCATACCTGCTAATAATGGAAATGCACAGTCTTCAAGTTCCATCATCACGCCTTTCAGCGCTTGTTGAGCTTTCTCAACTGGGATTTCAAGCATTTGCAAAATAACTGGTTGGTCTTTCCCTAACATTTCACCGCTAGCAATACGGAATAACAAGCTATAACCAATTTGACCTGCAGCGCCAGTCACGGCAACACGAACGGGTTGCTTCATATCATCATCTCCAATTGAGGATCGTTAATGTGATTAAACGGGTTTTTCCATTTAATCGAATCATCATAAACGGCAAAGATTGTACTCCAATCCTGGGGCAGTTGCATGAAAAACCGAAGCAATATCAACAAAAGTCTGATAGAAAATTTGAATAAAATGAATTTAAAGCACAGCTTTTCTACCGTTGTATTTGAGCAGCGCGCCGGAAATGATCAATAGCAAACATCAGCATGATCAGGTTTAGAGCACGGCGATTGGCACTGATTTAAAGCTGGTGGCAAATGTTTTTAAGCGATAGTGTGCTTATAGAATGCAGCCTGACTGTTGTGATGCACCAGTAAGATTTTTTACTAGCAACTAATAGCTGCCTTTAATCGCAAACTCACGTGGACAGTTGGACTGCACTTGGTTAGAGCAGGCTTTATATTGCCCATTGGCTTTATAGCAGACTTGAATTTCAGTCAAAATATGACGATCTTTGGCTTGCTGACAACTAAAACGGATGCCGTTACTTGGCAATGCTGGATTGAGCCTAAGGAACTGTGTTCTCAACTCATTTTGTGAAATGTTTCGATCTTCATAACCCGTCAGCTCAGCCGGAATCTTCAGTCGCTCAGCCAGATTAATAATGGTTCTAAAATACTGACTGGCATTCATCGGCACACATCCCCCGACCTCTTGCCACAACTGCACACGCACGTTTTTCTCTGGCATCACGCGCACCACGACCTTGGATTGTAGTGGTGACAAGGTTGCAGAGCTATTGGTGCGGCAGTTCTGCGCTGTGGTCTCAGGAATCAAACCTGAAATCGTCAGCGCATAACCTTCTAAACATTTTCGTTGTTTGGCAATTCTTCGATCCAAAGCACAGACGGCGGGCGTCATTTGTACGTGCATGACATAGCCTTGTAAATTCGGCTCAGCCGCATAGCTCTGCGACGGATACAAGGTCGTCAATGCCGCCACAGCCAATAGCCACGCACAGCACTGTGTTTTTAGGGCTCGAAAAATTTTATCTTTCATTCATCTTCACAACAAAGCACAGTTATGGATTGCGTACAGGAATAGCCGGCATGCGACTTTCAATCACCTGAGGCCCTTGATTTAACAGCATGCCGTAATGCACTGCATTGGCCATGACATTTTTGACATAGTCACGTGTTTCAGCCAATGGAATCGCTTCGGTATATTGGTCTGCTGAGAGTACGCTTTGTTCAGGCTGCCAACGCTTGGCTCGATTTGGACCGGCATTATAGCCCGCCGTCGCCAAAACGGGGTTGCCACTGAGTTGGCCTTGGATCATGGACAGGTAAAAAGTACCGTATCGAATATTGGTGTTGGTGTCGGTTAAAGCAGCGGGATTATAAGTTTCACCCATTTGTCTTGCAACGAGTTTTGCCGTGTTGGGCATAATTTGCATCAAGCCGCCTGCGCCGACATGCGATCGAGCAGAACTGACAAAACGACTTTCTTGACGCATCAAACCATAGGCCCATGCGGGATCAATCCCGGCATTGCGGCTGTGATTGACCACGGTGCTTTGATGCGGTGTGGCATAGCGATAAGTATAGTTATGTTTCTTGGTGGTTCGGTCCGCCGCATAGATGGCACGGTCATACCAACCCATATCGGTGGCACGTTTTGCCGCTGCTAACAATAAGCCATCGTCATGTTTAAGATAGGCTTGGCGTACCGCCCAGTTCCATTCGCGGTTGACATAGTTCGCCGGTGCATTGATTTCACGCAAAGTAAAAGCACGGCGGAAATGGATATCTTGATAAAGACGCTGCACATCCGCATTGCTCGGCTGCTCTGAAGGTTGCGCTGCATTGTAGCGTTGACCCAAATGGTCTTTGGCCAACAAGTTATGATAGTCATCGCCGGCATTGGCCAAACGCTTATAAATGTCTTCCGCGATATTTTTCGATTTGCGATCACCACGTTGCTCAGAGGCACGTGCCAACCAGTACTGCCAACGGTCTTCTTCACGCTGCGAAACACTCATGCTGTCAATCGCACGAATTACGCTTTCCCAACTACCAAAGCGGATCGCTTGACGTGCATAAATTTCAGCTTCTTCGTTGGTAAACGGTGCACCATAACTGGCATCAAAGGCTTTTAACACCTCAGCATTAAAATTGTTCTTCATCACCGTGGTGCCGCCAATATAACCCACCGTGCGGTAAATATATTTTTGTACGTCCTCAGGCACACCCTGCGTCAAGCGCGGTAAGGACTGTAGTGCTGAGTTGAGATCACTATCGGCCACACGCCCCAATGCAAATACCAAGTAGGCATAGTCATTAACATTGGCCTTAGGCGCAGACCAAAGATAGTTCAATGGGCTGGCTTGTATTTGATTGAATTGTGCTAAAGATAAATTAATCCCAAGACTCTGTGCGGTGGCTAAAGCCTGACCAGACTGCCCTGCGCGCAACTGTGCATATAGACGTTGCTGACGATCTTGGGTGGTCATCAAAGGACTAGAGAGCATCAAACGCCCCAAACCATGACAAGACTCAGGCTGACTATTGGTGGCTAACCAAACATCTTTATACTCGGCAAATACCAATGGATCGCCGGTCTTGGCGCGAACTTGTGCAACCGCACAGCTCTCGGCCTGATCCGGGTTACTGACATAGGGTAATACGGATTGTGCGCCGGCAAAGTCAGCTTGTTTTACTTTTTCTTCTACAAAGTCCGCAGCAAGCTTTTCTGCCATGGCGGAATTTGGATAGCGCTGCACATAAGACACGATGTTGGCTGCAGGTTGAAAGCCTAAATTTGAATTGAGGGACCAGTATTCAGGATAATAGCCCAATACGTCATTTTGCATCGAGGCACGATACTGCTCTAACAGCCCGATATTACCGCTTCCCGCCGCACGTAATGCATCATTGAATTGAGATTCTGCCGCCTGTGCGACTGTTGCACCGGTCAGGGCCAAACAACTCAATAGATAGGATGTTAGTTTTTTTAGCGCTAATTGTTGTTTGAACACGACGAACCTTCCAACTTGCATGACATGCCTTTGATACATTTTCACGGTTTTAGAGGCATAGTTTAATTATTCTGGATCAGTTCTACTGTTGTGTTATGTAACCTCATGATTCAAAAAAACTAATAAGCTCCACTTTTGACCCTAGATTCAAGATTATCACAGCACTTTTTAATAGTTCGCGCTTTTCAATTTAAATGCTGTAAAATAACTAGCTTTAAAATACGTTCGCCTCGGCCCTTGACTGCAAACAACTATTTTGTTTGCAACGTCAATTACCTCGCCACGCAATTTGCTTATATTTTTATTTTATTGAGGATCCTCCATGACGGTTCAAACCTTCATCCCCAATGTTGCCGAAGCTGCTTCAGAAAACACTGTTCACCAGCCACAGCACACCCCAGCCGCCGATGTCGATACAGTGAAAAAACTGTACATCGAAACGCAAGGGTGTCAGATGAATGAGTATGACAGTCACCGCATGGCAGACCTTTTGGGCGATTCGCACGGTTATGTGCTGACCAGCAATCCGCAAGATGCCGACATCTTGCTCATGAATACCTGCTCGATTCGTGAGAAAGCACAAGAAAAAGTTTTCTCTGAACTCGGTCGTTGGCGCAAGCTCAAAGAAAAGAATCCGGATCTGGTCATCGGTGTGGGCGGCTGCGTGGCCTCGCAAGAAGGCGATAACATTCATAAGCGTGCGCCTTATGTGGATATGGTCTTTGGCCCACAAACCTTACACCGTCTACCGCAGATGCTGGATCAGCATCATCATCAGTTTGAAAAACCGAAAAAAGAAAAAATCAAATTGGTCGATATTTCATTTCCAGATATTGAGAAATTTGACTTCCTGCCTGAGCCACGGGTTGAAGGCTATAAAGCCTTTGTATCCATCATGGAAGGTTGCTCAAAGTACTGTTCTTTCTGCGTGGTACCGTACACCCGCGGTGAAGAAGTCTCGCGTCCACTGGATGATGTCTTGGCTGAAATCGCCGGCTTGGCTGAAAAAGGCGTGCGTGAAATTACCCTACTGGGCCAAAACGTTAATGGCTATCGCGGTGAAACCTTTGAGGGTGAAATCTGCACCTTTGACCAGCTACTACGCTTAGTCGCTGAAATCCCAGGGGTCGGTCGTCTACGCTATACCACTTCACATCCACTTGAATTTTCAGAAGCCTTGATCGAATGCTATCGCGATCTCCCACAAATGGTTTCACATCTACATTTACCGGTACAAAGTGGCTCCAATGCGGTATTACAGGCGATGAAACGTAATCACAGCATCGATGTTTATATCGACAAGATCGCAAAATTACGTAAAGCCCGTCCCGATATGCATTTGTCCAGTGACTTTATCATCGGCTTCCCGGGTGAAACGGACGCACACTTCGAAGAAACCTATCAGTTTATTCAAGATCTCGACTTTGACCATTCTTATAGCTTCGTCTATTCAAAACGTCCAGGTACGCCTGCGGCTGAAATTGAAGATGATCTACCAGAATCGGTTAAAAAAGAACGTCTGGCCAAAGTTCAACATTGGATCAAACAGTCCAGTATTCGTAAAACCGATGCCATGTTGGGGACCACACAACGCGTGCTGATCGAGAAAGTTTCTGACAAAGAACCGAATCTTTTAGTCGGTACTGCAGACAATACACGTTTGGTCACATTTATCGGTGATCCAAGCTGGGTCGGACGTTTCGGGGAAATAGAGATTACCGAAATCAAAACTTTAAATTTAGTTTATGGCGAGCTCTTGAATCTTGAGCCCGACGTGGCGTAATGTAGAGTTATCGTCCTCACTAACCTAAAAGGATATCTCTTGACTGCAGCGATTCGACGTACAGTAGCTTTTCCTGGTGTTTCGATGGAGCGTTTAAAAAGTATGCTCGGTGCATACAACGGTCATTTGAAACAAATCGAACAACGTTTAGATGTCAAAATATCTCATCGAGGTGATTCGTTTTACCTCGATGGCGAAATAGATGCAGTTGAAAGAGCGGAAGTTCTGTTGCAACGACTG
>JASLJB010000144.1 GCA_030152605.1 Acinetobacter sp.
AACAATAATTGCAATGATCGAACTTAATCGATGTTTAACCATAGATCAATTTAAAAAAAGAATCAAAAATAGTAACAAGAAATCCGAATTAAAATACTCGGAATTGAATGGTTTGAAATTATAGATGCATCATTGATGTTATTCATCCAAAGAATGCAAATGATCTTGATTGATGCATGGTACAAACGGAGTTGTCAAATGATAGATAAAAGCACTGCTTCATTACGTGAAGCCCTCTCCCAAATCAAAGACGGCTCCACCATCATGATTGGTGGTTTCGGTACCGCAGGACAGCCCGCTGAACTGATCGATGGTCTCATCGAACTCGGGATTAAAGATCTCATTATTGTCAACAACAATGCCGGTAATGGCGATTATGGTTTAGCGAAACTGCTTAAAGCAGGTGCAGTCCGTAAAATCATCTGTTCTTTCCCTCGTCAATCCGACTCCTATGTATTCGATGAAATTTATCGTGCCGGTAAAATTGAACTCGAGCTGGTGCCGCAAGGTAACCTCGCGTGTCGTATTCAAGCCGCAGGCATGGGTTTAGGTCCCATTTACACCCCAACTGGTTTTGGTACGTTATTGGCTGAAGGCAAACCCACCCTCAACTATGAAGGCAAAGATTTTGTGTTGGAAAATCCAATCAAAGCCGATTTTGCACTGATTAAAGCCCATCAAGGCGATCGTTGGGGGAATTTGGTCTATAACAAATCTGCACGTAACTTTGGCCCGATCATGGCCATGGCCGCGGATGTCACCATTGCACAAGTATCCGAAGTGGTTGAACTGGGGGCTTTAGACCCAGAACACATCATCACCCCCGGTATTTTTGTCCAGCACGTGGTGGCTGTCGGCAAAAAACAACTTGAACAATCTGCTTAAGACGTGAGGATTTAACCATGAGCTATACCAAACTATCCCGCGATCAAATTGCAGAGCGTGTGGCGCAAGATATTCCAGATGGGGCCTATGTCAATTTAGGCATTGGTTTACCGACCAAGATTTCTAACTATTTACCCTCAGACAAAGATGTGTTCTTACATTCTGAAAATGGCTTATTGGCCTTTGGTCCACCCCCTGCCAAAGGTGAAGAAGATCCAGAACTGATCAATGCTGGTAAAGAATTCGTCACCTTGCTACAAGGCGGTTCTTATTTCCATCATGGCGATTCCTTCGCGATGATGCGTGGTGGGCATTTGGATATTTGTGTATTGGGTGCTTTCCAAGTGGCTGAAAATGGTGATTTGGCCAATTGGCATACCGGTGCCCCCGATGCGATTCCTGCGGTCGGCGGTGCCATGGACTTAGCGGTGGGTTCGAAAAAAGTGTTTGTCACCACAGATCATGTGACCAAAAAAGGTGAACCGAAAATTGTGGCTGAGTTGGCGTGTCCCGCGACTGGGTTAAAGTGTGTCGATCGTATTTATACGGATCTGTGTGTGATTGATGTTACACCTGAAGGGATGAAAGTCATTGAAAAAGTGGCAGGGCTATCTTTTGAAGAATTGCAAGCGGTCACGGGTGCCAAACTGATTGATGCCACTGCAACTCACGCTTAAGTCTTAAAGTATTCTGGAAGATCACTGTAATGAAAAATGCTTATATTATCGATGCCATTCGTACCCCTTTTGGTCGTTATGCGGGGGGCTTAGCCCCAGTACGTACCGATGACTTGGGTGCTGTACCGATTAAAGCCCTGATGCAACGTAATCCCGCTGTGAACTGGGAATTGGTGGATGATGTGATTTACGGCTGTGCCAATCAAGCCGGTGAAGACAACCGTAATGTGGGTCGTATGTCGGCTTTACTCGCAGGTGTCCCGTATCAAGTGCCTGCAACCACAGTCAATCGTCTGTGTGGGTCATCCCTCGATGCTGTAGCGATGGCAGCACGTGCCATTAAAGCGGGTGAAGCAGATCTGATTATTGCCGGTGGTGTGGAAAGCATGAGTCGTGCGCCCTTGGTGATGGGTAAGTCTGAAGGTGCGTATGGCCGTGCTCAGAAACTTGAAGACACCACTATGGGTTGGCGTTTTATCAATCCGAAGTTAAAAGAGATGTATGGCGTCGAGACCATGCCACAAACGGCTGAGAATGTGGCAACACAGTTCAACATCAACCGTGCTGATCAAGATCAGTTTGCCTTAAGTAGTCAACAACGCACCGCAGCTGCTCAAGCGCGTGGTTTCTTCGATAAAGAAATCATTCCTGTGACGATTCCACAGCGTAAAGGTGAGCCTGTGGTTATTGCTCAAGATGAACATCCACGTGCCACCACGATTGAAGCGTTAACCAAATTGAAACCTGTGGTAAAAGCGGAAGGTTCTGTAACGGCAGGCAATGCTTCAGGGATTAATGATGGTGCAGCTGCATTACTGATTGCATCGGATGATGCGATTGAAAAGTATGGCTTGAAAGCGCGTGCCAAAATTATTGGGGCAACGACTGTGGGCGTTGAACCCCGGATTATGGGCTTTGCACCTGCACCTGCGATCAAGAAATTACTGGCACAAACCGGTTTAACGCTTGAGCAGATGGATGTGATTGAGCTGAATGAAGCGTTTGCAGCACAAGCATTGGCTGTCACGCGTGACCTCGGTTTGGCTGATGGTGCAGAGCATGTTAATCCAAATGGTGGTGCGATTGCGTTAGGGCATCCACTGGGTGCCTCGGGTGCGCGTTTGGTCACGACGGCATTGAATCAGTTGGAAGCCACGGGTGGAACTTACGCCTTGTGTTCGATGTGTATCGGGGTCGGTCAAGGCATCGCTCTCATTATTCAACGTGTTTAAGTAAAGGAATACTGTCATGAGCCACTTATATGCGAGTTTATTTTACCAAGCAGAGGTGACTGAAATCTTCAGTGATCAGGCTTTGCTCAAATACATGATTCAAGCTGAAGTGGCTTTAGCAAAAGCACAAGCGCAAGTGGGTGTAATTCCAGAATCTGCAGCAGCAATCATTGCTGATGTTGCAGAGACTCACAGTATTCAAACCATTAATTTTGAGAGTCTTGCAACAGCAGCAGGACTAGCAGGCAATATCGCAATTCCATTTGTAAAACAGTTCACTGCCGCCATTAAAGCAGTCGATGAGGATGCAGCCCGTTATGTACATTGGGGTGCAACCAGTCAAGATATTCTGGATACAGCGTGTATTTTACAGGCGCGAGATGCTTTAACCATTATCGAAGTTCAATTAAATAATGCTTATGCAGCAGCGATTGAACTGACCGAAAAATATCGTGATCAAGTCATGATGGGAAGAACGTGGCTACAACAAGGTTTGCC
>JASLJB010000155.1 GCA_030152605.1 Acinetobacter sp.
TACTTAGCCATGACCGGTGGCCAGGTCTCCTTTGACATGGATGCCCCGGCACAAACCGAGCAACAACGTCTGGACAACAACAGCCACACGCTGGATCTTCAGCTTCCAGTGATCCTACCTTCAGCCGAAGAACTGGCCGCACATGAACAATGGATGGCCCAGTTTGCAGAGAAAAATGGCGAAGCCTGTTTATTTGCCCAAACTGAAGTAAGTGCTTGATCATTTGAAAATTTACAAAGCTCCGCTGCTGTATTACAGTCAATAGCAAGACACCTCCCTCCTCCTTACTCGCATTTACAGCACGGTCGCCCACTATGTCAGAACTCTCACTTGCCTATATTTTCCATGATAATCAAATGTTAGTTGACGAAAACTTGCAGCTGCCCCAAGTCGAAAAGCTAGAAGATGACATCAGCTTGCAACAGGTCGGTGATCAAGTGATTGCGCGAGATCTGCGTGACTTAAGTCAGATTCCCGAGGGCTATCAATTGATGCCGATTCGCCAGTTGATCAGCATGTGGTCGACAGCTGAGTTTGAACAGGCCAGTCGCGCGTTACAACTCTTAGAATGGCGTCGCAACCATAAGTTCTGTAGTCATTGCGGTCATATAACCCATATTCATGCCACTGAATACGCCATGGTCTGCCCATCCTGTCGCTACCATCAGTATCCACGGGTGCAGCCGTGTGTGATTACCATTATTACTCGGGGTGAGGATGAAATACTGTTGGCCAAGAATGCCAAGGCCAGTGGCAATATGTATGGTCTGATTGCGGGCTTTGTTGAGGTCGGAGAAACACTCGAAGAAGCGGTACAGCGCGAAACACTCGAAGAAGTCGGCCTAGAAGTGGACAATATTGAGTATCTATCCAGTCAGCCGTGGCCTTTTCCGAGTAACTTAATGCTGGCCTTCCGCGCAGAATATCGTGCGGGAGAGATTGTGCTACAAGAAGAAGAAATCAGTGATGCGGCATTTTTTAAATTTGATCAACTGCCTGAAATTCCAATCGCAGGCAGTATTGCCTATCGCATGATTCAACACATCATCCATCAACAGCCGATGCGTGAATCTAGCAACAGACCCTAACTTAAGCGACGCTGTTTTAGGAGGCCAATTCAGTTGAGCGCGGCGCAGATGAACGTCGATCTTGAAAAGTTTCATCTAAGGCCGCAATCACTCGACTCTGGGTATCAAAAAAGCGACTAAACAGCGTGGCAATACTGCCCATGATCGAGACATGGCCTGTGCGTGGAATCACTTCAAGTGCGCAGTGGTTGCCGACTGCAAGCAACTGTTGTTGCAGATCGAGACTGTTCTGGTCTTCGACGATGGTGTCATTGGCCGCTAAAAACAGATAATGTCGCACCGCATTCGGTGCCACAAAATAATACGGCATCACCTGCTGATAGGGCACGCTTTGATCAAATGCATCTTGAGCCAAAGGATCACCTAGATAATCAAAATGATACGGCCCTGCAATCCCGATCATGGCACGGATCGAGGCCAAATGCTCACTGGCGATTGGCTGCGGATGATACAGCAAAGATGCAATATTAAATGCTCCAGCTGAATGGCCCATCACCGCGATATCCTGACAGCTGATCCCGAGCTTTTGTTGATGCCGATGTAAATAATCCAGTGCCACAGCCAGATCGTCGATAAAACTCGGAAATTGATGTGCAGGCGCATGATGATAGTTGATCACCGCCACATCATAGCCAAATCGGGTTAAAGCCTCACCCAGAAAACGATAGCTACTTTTATCACCACGTGACCACGCACCGCCATACACAAACAACACCAAGGGATGCTCGGCATAGCGCTTGACCCGTGAAATATACAGATCTAAGCGTTGTCTGGCCTTGAAACCATAAGCAATATTTTCATGCACTGCATAGTTCTTCGACGAACTCAAACCATTCAACGCCAAACTGCCCAGATCATACAGCTTAATCTTTTGCAGTTTGTGACGCAGATACTGGATTTTTTGCCGTGCAAATTGAGGCAATTTACCCGTTTTAAGGTTGAGCACTATTTTGTCCAGCGTTTTGGCCTGAATTTTGTCCAACGTTTTGTTCAGGATATTGTTCTGGCGCATTCGGATCGATGGCGACCGGTGTTTCGACGGTTGGTTGAGCGTAGCTCGCAGGCTGACCTAGCGCATTGCCTTGCGGTTGCGCATAACTGTTGGGATCTTGAGTGTTATCGATCAGAGTCACGATCTTGGTGACATTACCGACTTTGGTCAGCATGTCATTCAGGTCAGTGATCTCAGGATTGTTTAAACGTCCCATCACATACAACACGCCATCTTCGGTGTGTACCGCGACTTTACTGTCCGATACCACTGGCGCACGCATCAACAAACCACGCGTATTCGCGGTCACGGTTGAGTCTTGCATGATGGTGCCGTAGCTGATCTGATTGCCGACAGTAATATAATTATGAATGGTCTTCACATCACTCATGGCGCGAACATTGTCTTCTGCCAATTGCTTTAAGTGCGCATCAGGTACTTGACCTGTAAGTAAGACATTGGAATGAAAGCTATTGATATTCACTCGGGATTGTTTAAATCGCGCATCCAATTTATATAGATTAATTTTGGCTGTTCGCTCAATCGAGGAGTCAATAAAGACTTGACCCAAAGAACGCACGCCACTTTCTGTACCTACAGGCGAGCTTCCAGTGCCACCAGAAATAAAACTACAACCAGACAAACTTGCTATACATAGCATGCTCAAGACAATCGGCTTCAACACTCTGGATGACTCCTTCAATAATTTATAAATTCTATAATTTTCGGCAAATACTTCAATTCACAGATTAATCAAGTCCGTATCCAAAGTAAATGCGTTTTCAATCCACTGCAGATCATACGTATATTTGCCGAAGTCATACTGTACGTTTTTTGCAAATTTATAATAAAAATCAAAACCAATCACGTCAAATCGCAAGAATTTTTGCTC
>JASLJB010000158.1 GCA_030152605.1 Acinetobacter sp.
AAGCAAAAACTTTCTTTGCGCTGAGGGCTACGTCCATATAAGCCCCAGCGCAAAATAGGCGGCGTCCTGCCGCCATTGGCCAATACCAACACGTATCCATAGTTTAGTTATATCCAATAGCTTAGGCTATTTGTGAGGTGATTATTTTAATTGTCGTGGGTTTTTAAAACATCTGATTGATCAAGGTATTTATGTCGTGGGGCCCAAGCACAGTTGTTTGAGCCAAGCCTCGATTAAATAGATCCTGTTTCTGCGATCAGTTTGAGACGCGACGCAAGTGCGCGAGTTCTGGGCTTGGAAAGGTTTTTGTTTCTTTTATAAAAAAGAAAAGTAAGTCTTCACTCACCTTGGAATTTGGGCGGGAAGACTTGCCGAGTAAGTTATGCTTTTAGGGTTTGGAATATTCACTTGGCAACTCCTTGCGATCCTTCAAATTTCGAATATTTAATATTGCCTCGGCAAGTCTTCCCGATCCTCATCCTCAGTGAGTGAGTTTGTTCTCTTACTTTTTTAAAAAAGTAAGCAAAAACTTTCTTTGCGCTGAGGGCTACGTCCATATAAGCCCCAGCGTAAAATAGGCGGCGTCCTGACGGCATAGGCACATGCCGGATATTAATCCAACTCTAAGCAGTAGTTTTCAAATAAAACAAAGTAACGCGGATCTTAAATGCACTGAATGGATAAAGAAGCGGAATAACTGGATAGCTGTCACAGCGAATTCGCGCTTCAATTTAATAAAGTTTCCATTGCATAAAGGATGACCCAATGGCCGCACGCAGCAGAATAGAATGGCAAAATTTCGTGGAAGGATGCACCGACTTTCGCCCCCAAGATGGCGTGTTCCGTATCGCCCGCGAGATGTTCACTCAGCCAGAACTGTTTGAACTTGAAATGGAACTCATATTTGAAAAAGTCTGGATCTATGCCTGTCACGAAAGTGAACTGCCCAACCCACATGATTTCTTAACCGTACAAATCGGCCGTCAGCCGATGATCATTAGTCGCGATGGCAAAGGTGAGTTGCATGCTATGGTCAATGCCTGCGAACATCGTGGTGCAACACTGACACGTGTTGCCAAAGGTAATCAATCCACCTTTACCTGCCCTTTCCATGCCTGGTGCTACAAGTCTGATGGCCGCTTGGTGAAAGTCAAAGCGCCGAGTGAATATTGTGAAGACTTTGACAAAGCCAGTCGTGGTCTCAAACACGGACGCATCGCCAGTTATAAGGGCTTTATATTTGTCAGTTTAGATATCCAAGCCACTGATACGCTCGAAGATTTCTTGGGTGATGCCAAAGTGTTTTTGGACTTGATGGTGGAACAGTCCCCAACAGGCGAACTCGAAGTGCTACAAGGTAAATCTGCCTATACCTTTGCAGGTAACTGGAAACTGCAAAATGAAAATGGCCTTGATGGCTATCACGTCAGTACCGTGCACTATAACTATGTCTCCACCGTGCAGCATCGCCAACAGGTTAATGCCGCAAAAGGTGAGGAACTCGATACCCTCGACTACAGCAAACTTGGTGCAGGTGACGCCACCACCGATGATGGTTGGTTTAGTTTTAAAAATGGCCACAGTGTACTGTTTAGTGACATGCCGAACCCAACTGTCCGCCCAGGCTACGAGACTGTAATGCCGTATTTGTTAGAAAAATATGGACCTAAACGCGCCGAATGGGCCATGCATCGTCTGCGCAATCTCAACCTGTATCCAAGCCTATTCTTTATGGATCAGATCAGTTCACAGCTGCGGATCATCCGCCCTGTGGCTTGGAACAAGACTGAAGTGATTAGCCAATGTATCGGCGTCAAAGGCGAATCGACAGAAGCACGCCGCAACCGTATTCGCCAGTTTGAAGATTTCTTTAACGTTTCGGGTTTGGGTACACCAGATGATTTGGTCGAATTCCGGGAACAACAGAAAGGTTTCCAAGCCCGCTTAGAACGTTGGAGCGATATTTCCCGTGGTCATCAGAGCTGGGCCTATGGACCGACGCAAAATGCCATCGATCTTGGTATTGAACCGGTCATCACCGGTCGTGAATTTACCCACGAAGGTTTATATGTCAATCAACATGGACATTGGCAGCGTTTACTCTTGGATGGCTTAAATAAAAAAGCCTTAAAAATGCAAGATATTACACTTGAAACGCAACCCGCCAAGGAAGAGGTATCATCATGACAGCTGAATTGCATTTTGCTGTATCCCAGTTTCTGATCCATAAAGCTGAACTTTGTGATGCTTATGAGTGGGATGCCTATATCGATCTATATGATGAAGATAGTGAATACCATATCCCACAGTGGATCGACGATCACAACTATGTACAAGATCCAAACCAAGGCCTGTCCTATATTTATTATGCAGATCGTGCCGGCTTAGAAGATCGTGTATTTCGAATACGCACGGGCAAAGCCGCCTCAGCAACACCGCTACCACGCACATTGCATTGCATCAGTAACTTAAGAGTCAAAGTGATGCAGGACGACATGATCGAAGCTCAAGTGGCTTGGCAAACGTTATATAATCGCCAAGGTTTAGAGGGATGTTTTTACGGTCATGCCACTTATATATTGCGCCGTTGCGAAGACAGTTTCCGTATTCGCCGTCAACACACTATTTTACTGAACGACAAAATCGATTCAGTCTTAGATTTCTATCACGTGTAAAGGGGAGCAAATATGGGACATTCTGTTGCGCTCAACTTTGCCGATGGCAAGACTTTTTTTATCTCGGTCAATCCCGATGAATTACTGCTGAATGCTGCGATTCGCCAAGGGATCAACTTACCGCTGGACTGTCGTGAAGGCGTATGTGGTACTTGCCAAGGCCAATGTGAAACTGGGATTTACGAGCAAGAATATGTGGATGAAGATGCACTCAGTGAACGCGATCTAGCTGAACGGAAAATGCTAGCCTGTCAAACGCGGGTCAAGTCGGATGCAGCCTTTTATTTTGATCATCACTCGAACATCTGTAATGCTGGCGAAACTGAAAAAATCGCCACCACAGTCACGCATGTTGAGTTAGTTTCAGCGACGACAGCGATTCTACATCTCGATGCCAGCCAACATCAGCAGCAGTTGCAATACCTACCCGGTCAATACGCACGTCTACAGATTCCAGACACCGTAGATTGGCGCTCCTACTCCTTTGCCAACCGCCCCAATGCCAATAATCAACTACAGTTTCTGATTCGTTTATTACCTGATGGCGTGATGAGTAACTATTTGCGTGATCGTTGTCAGATCGGTCAGACGCTGATGATCGAAGCACCACTGGGTAGTTTCTATATGCGTGAAGTTGAACGCCCATTGGTCTTTGTCGCAGGTGGAACGGGATTATCAGCATTCTTGGGGATGTTAGATCATTTGGTTGAGCAGCCCAATATGCCTGCGATTGCGCTTTATTATGGTGTCAATACAGAAGCTGATTTATGTGAGCAACACCGCTTGCAGGACTATGCCACTCGTCTACCAAACTTCAGCTATCTACCGATCGTCAGCCGAGCAACAGAATCTTGGACAGGTAAAACAGGCTATATTCACGAGCATTTAAATAAAGAACAATTGGCTGAATCGGCCTTTGATCTTTATTTATGTGGCCCTCCACCGATGATTGAAGCTGTCAAAGATTGGTTGGATCAAAATACGCTCACTCACTGCCGTGTGTATAGTGAAAAATTTTTGCAGAGTAATACAACGATATAGTTCTCACCTTGATCCTCTCCATGTCATGGAGAGGATATTCTTTCTCACTTAGCCCCTACAAGAGAGGGTATAAATGTTGATCAATTTAGTTTGATTTGCTATAAATAATTTTAATCTTAAGGAATAAGATCAATAAATTCTTCAGAAAGAAGGTTTAATTTCACTATATTTGTATTTCAAATTCAAGCCCACCGAATATTCAATACCAAGCCGAATCTGATCAAACCCAAATATATGAGAATAATCCCCTCCTGCTGAGGATCACTTTATCTACTGTGCATAATAGCCATCATGGGCTAGCGTATAAAAGGCCTGCTGCGCGTTAAAATAAAAAAACCAATGCCACAGATCCTATTTATACAGCTGTCGTGAGCCTAAAGGGATGATCATGAACCGAGCCAACTCCGCTGAACTAAATGGTCGACATTTTCAAAATGAACCGATCTTCAACGCCTCCAATTTAGTTTTTGATTATCATGATCTCGATCAAGCCTGCAAAGGAGTAGGAGAAATACTAAAACCGCATCGACTCATGATTCTCAAGCAGCAAGCTGATTTTTCTGCGGCGATGCACTGTGTACAAACCCGTGGTAATTTATCGCTTTCATATTTGCAATATAGCCAAGACGTACAAATTGAGCCCGACTTTCTGGAACAATTTTATTTGATTCAAATACCGACCCAAGGTTATGCTGAAATTGAATACGCGCAACAAAAATTTATTTCATATGCGCAGGTCGCTTCAATTATCTCACCCGACCAGTCGCTTAAAATGCGTTGGCAGGCAGCCTCCCCGCAACTGATCCTAAAGATTGCCAAGCAGGATGTTATTGATCATTGTCGTCAGCATATTCCTGACTTGCAACAGCATACGCCACGCTTTGATCCTAAACTGGATTTTTCCACGCAAAACGGCGGGTATTTCTTACAGTTGTTGCGCACCTTAATCAATGCCCTCACTTGTGAACAACATCCATTACACCACCCGTTGCCATTTAAACAGTTTGAGTCTAATTTATTGAATGCACTGATTTATGGTCAGGCCAATAGCGCGCTCGATTTAATCCAACATACCAAAGCACAAGTATTGTCGCCATTTTTCATCAAACGGACTGAAGCTTATATTCGTGCACATTTGCATGAGCAATTGAATGTCGAAAAAATCGCTGAACAATCGGGTGTGAGTGTACGCACTTTATTTAATGGCTTTAAGCATTTTTTAGGCACTACGCCGATGGCCTATTTAAAAGATTTACGCTTTGAACAAGCGCACTTAGAATTAAAACAAAATCCTCACCTCTCTATCACCGACGTGGCATTTAAATGGGGATTTACGCATTTGGGGCGTTTCTCTCAACAATATAAACAACGCTATGGCACTTTACCCTCATCTACCCGCCGCTTAAAACCTGCGGATCATCTGAGTATTTAGTATCGTTGGCATTCCACATTCCAGCGTATGGATCACAATCAACAAAATTGGTTCCAGCCCTTGTAGGGTGGAACCTCAGCCATATAGCAAAATCAATTTGAGTAAATTTAAAAAGCCTGTGCTTTAACCCTATACAGCATATTTAAATGATTAATTCCGGGGTTTAGCATTCCACCCTGCAAGGGTGGAACGAGTATTTGGCAGCGTCCTGCCACCATTGGCTAATATCGAACATTAAATTAAATAATATGCTGTGTTTTTATAGCTCAGGCTATTTTATTATAAATCTTGTCGATTTTTAAAACATCAAATCCAGCCTAACTTTAATTTTTCATATACACGGAAAATAAAAATTGAACCGCGCTGTACTGTTTACGCATATATGAACGCTGCAAAGTACACTATTTATACGACTGCCATTTTAAATAGCACCTGAGTGCCTGACGATTTAAGTTACACAATTAAAACCCAATCTAATACTTTGGTATTCATCTGCATAATTATTAGCAAGCCTATAATATGGCAAATGACATAAGCGCAAAGTCTACATATATTGCTCGCCTATGCAGAAACAACTGAACGACATAAATTAAAACTCTGCATTGGAGCATCTGATGAATATTAAAATAATCGCAACAGCTTGCATATTCCTGCTCTCACTCACGATCATGGTCAGTCAGTCGATATTTGAAATTGTTCCTGCCATTATTTTTGCGATCTCGATCTCATCAATGATTTATATTACCTGGGATTCATTTCGAGTTTAAATGCCATCACTTTAAACTTAAATGCCGCGTAGATTCGCGGCATTTTAAACTCATTCACTCGATTAAGCCGAATGCTGAATATCAGGATGTTCAGAAGCGATACGATATTTGCCAGCATGGAATAATAATGGCTCACCATCGCGATGTTGATAGCGCTCAATTTGGCCGATAAAGATCAGATGATCCCCGCCCTCATATTGGTTAATATTACGACAGAGCAATGTCGCCAAAGCCCCCTCTATTAAAGGTGTACCGGCTGCGCATTGTTGATGAGCAATCCCTGCAAACTTATCCTCAGCAGGCCGCGCAAAATGTCCGGACAACTGATGATGCTCTTGTGCCAACATATGAATGGCAAAATATTCTGCCTCACTAAAATCGGCCAAACTCGGTGCAGTTTTGGATAGACTCCACAGAATCAAGGGTGGGTCCAAAGACAAAGAAGAAAAAGAATTGGCTGTCATGCCGACTTTACGACCATCCTTGCCACGCGTGGTGATCACGGTGACGCCAGTAGCAAATTGTCCCAATAGATTGCGGATGGCTCTTGGATTTTGTATATCAATATCGGTCAGATTCATGTGGGGAATTGGCTGTTGCATGCTGATCTCCTTGGCTTAAGCCACATCTTGCAAGCGTTTAGACTGAACTTGGTAACTTTTGCTGTTGATAAAAGCCTGAGCCTGCTCAGCATCAAACCACCACGGCGCAAAGGCACGTGGGTCATCAAAGTTATTGGCGATCTCAGATGCTATGCTTTGGTTTTGACTCGCAGCGGTCAATAACTCAATCATTTGCGGCTGCGGTGGCGCCAGTAAACTGTTGGTCCAGTGCACAACGGTTTCAGCATAATCCCAATACCGCTCAAAGGTCTTGTGCATCCACTGTTCAGTAAAGGCTTGATCGTCATTGGCCAAGATCGCATCAAAATACACCTTGCTACATTTGGCGGCATTGTTCGAACCCTGTCCCGTGATTGGATCATTGACCACCAACGCATCGGCCATACCGAAGACTTTATTGCCTGATGGCAAGGTCAGCACCGGTTTACGTACTGTGGGTGGGAAGCGCCCTGCCAAATAGCCACCAGTATCGGTCAGGCTGACATTTTGACAACGCTCAGCCTCCCACGGTAGGTAGGTATTTAAGATCTCTAAGCTTTTTTCCAAATGTTGTTCAGGGGTTTTGACCTCCTGCCAGCAATCCATTGGCCCACCGGGTATCCCTTCAAACACCATAATGTCACACGGACCATTCACGGTCAGCGCAGGAAAACAGAAGTACTCTCCCACACCTGGAATAATGCTGAAATTAACCCGAGAATACGGTGACAATGCCTTCATTCCATTGACATAGGTCAGCGCTAATGAACGCTGCGGTTTGTCAAACTGGCTACGCTCTGCATCACGCTCAAACTGTTTGACCACTTCACCTTTTCCTGCGGCCAACAACACCAACTCAAAATCTTGAGTCAGTTGTTCAAGCTCAGCAATATCCACATCTTGAATGATCAAGTGTCCGCCACGGCGTTCAAACTCCTCAATCCAAAAGGGCATTTTCACGCGTTGATCGACGGACTGTGCATAGCGCTCAAGGCGTGCACTCCATCCAAAGGCTTTGCCACCTGTTTCAGGATCAACAAAGTTAAAGCCAATGCCTTCAACCGCAGGACATTGTTCTTCCCAAAAATTCAGTCCCAAATCACGCTCAGTTTGTAGGGCGCTATGAAACATGCACTGACTCGACATCACCTTGCCGTGACGGATCTGATCCGCCGTGCGATTGGTGATCATGGTGACCTCATAACCTGTGTCTAATAATCCAAGGGCCAACTGTAGGCCTGACTGTCCTGCTCCGACGATTGCGATACGACGCATAAAATTCTCCATAATTTTATCTATACAGTGATGCTGCGATGGGGCTGATCCCATACACAACGTCAACTAGGTTTGAAACCTGAAATATTTTTCTCGTTGTGCTCTTCATTCTGCCAAACGTGCAATCGCAGGCTGATGACGTTCCGGTCCCATCACCGAATAGCCCCCATCTACTGCATAATCTGCCCCGGTCACAAAACTTGCGGCTTGTGATAATAAAAACAGCACCACATTCGCGACTTCATCGGGATTGCCCAAGCGTCCCAACAGATGATAATCCGCAGCAACTTGATCGGCCTTACGACGATCATCACCACTCACTTCTGCAATCACCCGTGACCAAGTCCAGCCCGGTGAAACTGAATTGACACGTACACCATCAGCAGCAAAATCCATCGCCATACTTTGCGTCAGTTGCCGCAGCGCCGCCTTGGACACGGGATATAACCAACGTCCAGTTTGGGCACATTTGGCTGAAATCGAGCTGAAATTGACGATTGCTCCACGGGTCTTTTTCAGATCGGGGTACAGTACCCGGCTCAACTCCACCGCAGACAGTAAGTTGATATCCAAGGCTTTGAGCCAATCTTGTCGCGATGATGCCATCCCATCATCCAAATAACTACAAGCCACATTCACCAAACTATGTACTGGGCCAAGATGCTGCTGTATATGCTGTAGCGCTTGTTCAATGGCGCTATTTTGGGTCAGATCGGTGTGTATAAACATCACCTCATCTGCATAGCTGGCTGCGATCTTGGCACCCGCAGTATCAATATCCAAAATTGCCACCTGCATCCCTTCTGCAACCAGAGCTTTAACCACAGCCTGACCAATCAGTGTTGCACCACCACTGACCACGGCGACTTTATTTTCTAGTCCAAATTCCATGTCCTTATCCCCTTAATCAATGGCCTTGCCAGCACTACTCGGCCATGATGGCATCAGCGTATTTGAGGGCATTGCCTCATCTAGAAGTTTCTGTGCAGTTTCGACGCCAGCGACCGGAAGACCACTTGGATCAAGTAGACCAATTTGGACCAAGACTGAAGCTTGATCCCAATAGATATGTTCATGACATAGTTTGTTACCCCGAAATTGAATCACGCCCAACATTGGAATTTGTACATATTTCCCAGTGGCAGGCACCCCCGGTAAGAGCCAATCAATTTCAGCATCATGGGTAAAGCTCATGATAAATTCATCCACCACTTGGGTTGATCCAACGGTACGAGAGATCGAGGTGATTTTCATATCTTGTGGATTTTGATGGACAAAATGATAGCGATAAAAACGCGCCAACTGACTATAGCCCACCCCACCGGTCAAAGTCGGGATATGGTTGACATAAGGTTGCGCCACCATGGTGGCCATCGTGGCAGGTACATCTCGCGTATCAAACTCATGCCGAATGTGCTCTTCCCAGAGCGCAGCCAAATCAAAATTTGGGCCGATACATTGGTGTAGTGCCGTCACACTGCGCTCATGCGCAAAACGGGCACTGGCTTTGTGATAGTGCGGGCTGCCCGGACGAGCAAACGCATGATCGACGCCTTCATATACATAGGCTTGCACATGGGCATAGTTCTGACAGGCCGCCAGAATCTGAGCACGTGCCTCAGGTGGGGTAAACTCATCTAACTCTGCGATATGCAATACCAAGCGGCCTTGAACATTGGCCAATTCGTGCAAAACTTTTTCTAGACCCACACCATAATAGCTCACAGCACAGGCCACATCAGCCAGACGACAGGCTGCCAAGTAGGACATTTTTCCACCCAAGCAATAACCGACGACACCGAGTCCGCTACTGCTATCACACTGCGGCAAACTTTTTAGATGATCAAGACTGTCTTGAATATCCTGTACGCCCAAGTCTTCATCGTAACGTTGATACAATTCAAAGGCTTTTTGAAAATCTTCTGGGCTATATTCCAACTCAATATTGGCTGCGATGCGCCAGTATAAATCCGGCACCAACACGGTATAGCCTTCTTCGGCTAAGAAATCAGCCTTGTCACGCATCGCACGATTGATCCCAAATATCTCTTGGCACAGCACGATCCCCGGCCCTTTTGGCTCAGCAGGTGTGGCGAGATAAGCACTAAATTGCTGTCCTTGTGCGCTGTTCACTTGGATCATTTGACCAGTCATGATGATTACTCCTCTATCCCTAAGCCTTTATCTTTACCGCGAATATCGCTGCTGACTGTCCAAATGCTGCAACCACTATCCAATCTGTGCTGAATTCTGCAATCAAGATGCGCACTTTTGTATTTCTGAGTTAGCACCAATAAATGCACAAACTGGCTCTCAATCTGGACGAATCGGATAGCCTATTCCGCATAAGCGCTATAAATTCAATCGAGGTGTTGCAGCTAGGGATCATTTGCAAGACTTTATAAAACTAAATAATTGTGTTGGATAGCGCATCGATCAACACCAGACTCATTGAAAGGAATCTATATGCAAACCATTGAAGCCAATACGCTCATCGATCGCGATAAACTCTCGCCGCTACAATGGCTGGTGTTTATTCTTGGATTTTTAGTATTTTTTAGTGATGGGCTGGATACCGGCATCATCGGATTTATCGCACCTGCCTTAATTGATGACTGGGGCATCAGCAAACCTGCACTTGCCCCTGTCTTAAGTGCTGCCTTGGTCGGGATGTCTTTGGGGGCGCTGATCTCAGGACCATTGGCGGATAAATTTGGTCGTAAGGGGGTGATCGTGATGACCACCTTGTTATTTTCAGGCTTTACCATCCTGTGTGGTTTTGCACAATCCACTCAAGAACTAATGATCTACCGTTTTATTACCGGTTTGGGGCTTGGTGCAGCCATGCCCAATATCAGTACCATGGTGTCTGAATATATGCCCGCCAAACGCAAAGCCTTTCTGACCGGCCTAGCTGGCTGTGGTTTTATGTTGGGTATCTCGTGTGGTGGAGTTCTATCCGCCTATTTATTGGAAAGTATGGGGTGGGCCAAAGTCATTATTATCGGTGGTATGTTGCCGTTAATTTTGGTATTAGTTTTAATCTTGAAGTTGCCAGAATCAATCCAATTTCTGATTCAACGTCAGCAACAACAACGTGCACAGAAAATTCTAGAACGCCTACAAGGTCATGCTTTTGCACAACCGGTGCAATTGGTTCTAAATACGTCCGATCGTCCTGTAGATCAAAGCCCAGTAAAAATGGTACTCGGTCCCTACCGTTGGGGCTCGATCATGCTGTGGCTGTGCTGCTTTATGAGTTTATTGGTGTTTTATCTCTTAACCAGTTGGATGCCGACTATTCTCAAAACTGCAGGTATGACGACGCAACAGTTTAGTATGATTGCGGCGATCTTTCCCTTTGGCGGCGTGGTCGGTGCCATCGTGATGGGTTGGTATATGGACAAACTCAACCCGACTCAAGTTATCAAATATGCCTATTTATTTGCCTTTATTTTGTTTATCTTTACCGGTTGGGTCAGCGCAAATATCTTGTTGCTGAGTATCAGCATTTTCTTGATCGGGGCATTATTGGTTGGGGCACAGTCTTCACTGCTGCCTTTGGCTGCCTTGTTCTATCCCTCCTCTTGTCGAGCCGTCGGCGTATCTTGGATGCATGGGATTGGGCGAATCGGTGCAATCTTTGGTGCTTTCTATGGCGCCTTAATCTTTAGCTTAGATATCAGCTTAAGCGGCATCTTCTATATTTTAGCGATCCCGACATTGATTTCATTTCTAGCACTCACGCTCAAAGCTAAACAAGAACGTCAGCATCACCCTGCGGTCGTTGACCTGAGTACACCTGAATCGCGCATTTAAGTCATTTAAGTTAAGCAAAAAACCGATGCCAGAAATGGCATCGGTTTTTTTGGTATTACTCCAGGGCAGTGCGCAAGATCTACGTTTCATCTCCCTGAATGACAACGATTCCGCGTTTCACTTGGGCTTTCCCCATAGGCATCTCGGTAGGCTTGAGAAAAACGACTCAAATGTTTAAAGCCCCAATCAAAAGCGAGTTTGGAAATGGATATATTAGGCTGATGCCCAACTTGGTTTAGGATTTTATAAATCTGCTGTAATCGATATCGCTTTAAAAACTGCATCGGGCTACAGCCGTAGGCATGTTGAAACTCTGAGTAAAGTTTGGATTTAGACACACCCGCAATGCGTTGTAAATCTTCAGCACAAATATCCTCATGTACCTGCTTGATTAAAAATTGCCGTACCTTTTGCAGATATTCAGGCTGCTTTTGCTGAGATAATGCAGCCAGTGCCGCGGAATAATTACTTTCCTGAGACAGTAATAATGCTTTAATCAGAAAACTTTCATAATCCTCAGTCAGTAAATTTAAAGCGTTAAAACTCATATAATGCGATTTGAATTGCAGGAAATGTTGTACGTTTTGCCACCAAGCATCAATTAACGGCACTGAATGCAATTGCATTTCTGGATTAAAGACCACAGGCTGATCCAGTGGCCGATCAAGCAGCTCTGCCAAAACGACTTCTAAACTCCGCTCTGGTATCACCACCTGAGTTTTTTGGCAGTCTTTATCGATAATCAAATCTTGTAAATCATTATTAGAGACGATTAAGCCTTTTTTAGGCGTGGATAATATTCTGGCGCCACGTAGATTTAATGTTTGCGCGCCCGAGATCGGTAAACTAATACTATAAGCTTTGAGATTAGAAATATTAATTGCAACATTGGCACCATAACGAATTGCACCAATACGCATTTGCCGATGAGGTAAACGAATACCATCGTAATGAAAATCCAAGGCTTCTCGACAACGAGTATCTAAACGATGTTCACCGCAAATATTGGACATCAGGCTTTGGGCAAAATCAGCATGCTGCGAAAAATGATTGCAATCGATTTGTGGGCTGAGTGAGGTCATATCCTTATCACCTGGCTAAGTTTTATTTTAAAAGGAAAGGATCTGTTTATGACTTTCCGCTGCCTAAGCTTCATGATCAAGCTTTTCCCTTATTCCAAACCTGCCCCTCATTGAATGAAGCGCTATGGCAATGAATCGGGTATAGATCATTAAAGGTGAAAAACAAAACAATGTTAAATACCTTAAAAGTATATTTTTATACTGCATGCTGCCGTAGACAACATCGTGATTAGCGAGAAAACACTTCCCCCTTACAACCCGTCGATTCATCCACTTCAGCTTTAAAGGTCGTATTTTTACAATCCTAGCGCCTTGATCACATTTAAATTAACCGCATAACCGACCCAATCATGCATCCCCCCTCCCACGCTTGCTTTGGTGATTTCGCAGAGATGCGCGCGTTTGGGCTTTGAAACATGATCGATGCATTGTTTAGGATATCGCGATGAAAACAACCAAAAAAAATAACGCCATCAGCAGATTAACCCAATTCGCTACATGTACATTCGGACTCGGCTTGAGCTTTGCGGTCGCAGCAAGTGCCGAAATCGACTTCTTGGACCCGCAGCAATATAAACTCTCTGGTCATGTGAATATCAGCTCCGATTATCATTGGCGTGGTATTTCGATGAGCCAACGTAAACCTTCGGTACAGGGCAGTTTACAAATGCATCATCGTAGCGGCCTATATACAGGGATCTTTGCCGCAAGTACCGATATTAAAAATGGCGCCTCGGCAGAAACCGATTATCTCTTGGGCTACCGACATAAATTAGACCAGCACACCCTGATACTGCAATTTATCAATATTCATTACCCCGGTTCTCGGCCTGAAATAAAAACCAGCTTTTCAGAATATTCGGTCGGCTATGAAGGACGTTCACTCTTGGCTCACAAAGATCGCTTGACCGCCGCCATTGCATTCTCACCTGAATATTATAATCACAGCGGCAATATGTGGCGCTTCGATGCCTATTATAGCTATCCGCTGATTCACAATTTTGGCATTTTTACTGCAGTCGGCAGTACCAAATTAGAAGATAAACAGGCCTTCCAAAAAGTCTGGGGTAATCCTCGCAAGGATCAATATTACAACTGGAAGCTCGGCTTAAACTCCACCAATTTTGGATTGTTTAGCGAGCTTTATTATGCAGACAACTCCACCGTCAATCCGAATATTGCCTCGATGCGCGGTCCTCGGGTGATTTTCTCTGTCAGCAAAGGTTTTTAAATTTTGTGGAGCTTATTATGAAACAGATGATTGACACTAAATTACATGTCTTCGCTATTTTCCTTTATGCCGCGATTTGTCCTTTTGTGGTGATGTCCGCCCCGGTCATCGCACAACAACTGGCCCTAGAATGGCAACTTTCTCCTTCACAGGTCGGCATGTTCTTTTTTGTCGAATTGGGCATCATGAGTTTCGCCACCATTCCCGCCTATTTCTGGAGTAAAAAGATCACCTTAAGAAAGGCCACCCTCTTTGCCGCTCTGTTGTTCTTAATCGGCAATTTACTCTCAATATTCGCAACCAGTTATGAGTTTCTGCTCCTGACCCGGGCCATCTCAGCGATGGGCGGTGGTACGATTATGATCATTACCATCACCAGTTGTTCCTTAACCGCAAAACCAGACAATAGCTACGGTTTATGGGTATTGGGTCAGGTCTTGGTAGGCGCAGCGGCGTTATTTTATATGCCCAAACTGTATCTGCATTGGGGACTCAGCGCTTCGTTTTTTATTGCCGTGATTCTGATCAGTATCGCGTTGCCATTTTATCGCTATTTTGCAAATTTCTTTATTGAGCAAGAAATTAAAAATGTGGTGGCCTCTAAACAAAATAAACACTATGGTTTAGTGTCGATCTTGGCCACATTATTATTTTATATCGCGGTGGGTGGCGTATGGACCTTTATGAGTAGTATCGGTCAGCATGCCAAAATCGATGCCAGCTTTGTCAACTCTGTGCTGGCACTGTCGACATTAATCGGGATCATTGGTTGCTTTCTGCCCTCCGTGATCGGAGATAAATGGGATCGAAAATACTTCCTGACCTTGGGCTATATCCTGTTTTTTATCGCCTTGGGTTTGTTGATCTCACAGATCACACGCCAAGGCTTAATGATCGCGATCTTGTTATTTAAATTTGCATGGATGTTTACCATTCCCTTCATCCTCGCCAGTGTCGCCAGTTTTGATGTCACGGGTAAACTGCTCAATACCATTAACTTGGTTGCTGGAGGTGGTTTGGCCATTGGCCCTGCGCTCGCAGGTCGGGTAATTGAAAATACCGGAAACTTTGCACTGCTGGTGATTTATTCAATCATGCTATTCGCCGTCTCTTTTATCTTGATTTATATCTGCACCATGAAAAAAATTGAAATTAATCGTATGGAGTTGGGATAGGCCTTGTTAAAGATGAGAAGTTACGCTTTCAGCTGATCAGCTTATTCTCAGCTACTTCACTTCTTGAGCAATTGCCCCCACCACAAAGTTAGTGATTTGCCCAGCATCGTAGCCTGCATAACCGCATATTTTCCCATGCGAACGCAGGCTATTTAAATCCTCAACCACGATCCCCAAGGTAGGTTTGACATCCTCCCCCCACCTAAGCTGACGCTAGGAGGGGGATTCCTACTGCTAGACGCTCATGTCCGAGCGCGAGTATATTCAGTGCCGCATTTTGATCGCGGGATTCATGGAATGTACCGCATTCCATACACTGCCATGCTCTTATTCCAAGATCTGCTCTACCTTTCGGACTGCTGCTTGATATTCTCTTGCAGCTCGAACACATTTGGGTGGTATAGGCTTCATTCACTTCTTCAAACAATACCCCTGCGTTCTCGCATTTATACTTG
>JASLJB010000163.1 GCA_030152605.1 Acinetobacter sp.
CCCGCAGGGTCCATTGGCTAAACCTTTAGGACAGGTTTCCGGGCAAATATATAGCGTATCGCCCAAACGACATTGGCCGCAGCTTTCACAGCCCACCACCCCTTGCTTACTCATCAGCTCTATTTTAAGTAAGGCTTTTGCTGCAGGAATTTTCTCCCACAATGCGGCCTTAAAAATATAACGGCCAACGCCTTTGGCTATTTTCGATTCAAATAAAGCATCATGCATCAAATGCAATTGCTGATATTTAATCAACTGACTCGACGTGGGCGGACGCGAAAAATAACTCAATGTCGGCATAAACGCGTTGCTATTTTCAACCTGCCAAAGCGTATTCCAAAGCTGTTGCAGTGCATCGAGTTCTAGATGGCGATATTGCTCAATATAGCTTTCAAGCATGCTCTGTTCTTCAGGCTTATGACAGGCAGACAGATGAATACCGGCAAAGCCCAAATGCTTGCAAATCAAAATCTGTAAAGCACAGCGCAGATAAACTTGATCACTCAGTCCAGCCTGTTTTTCATTTTCTAAGACTTTTAACATGTGCGGCGTGATCACAATGCCGGCGACTTGATGCTTCAGCATAAAGCGGGCGCGCGCTAAACTCAGCGGCATGACACAGGCGAGTATTTTCTGAGGATAATGCTGCTGGCTTAAAAATGATTTTGCTTGCTTCAAGGCTTCGAGGTCATAACCCAGTTGGGTAATAATAAAATCTGCCCCGGCTTTAATCTTTTTATGCAGTTTTAAATACTGCGCATCACGCTCAGCTTCGGCATATTTAAACGGGTTAAAGGCAACCCCAATATGAAACCCACCCTGTTGCTTGGCGGCCATCACTGCATTGACAGATTCGAGATATCGGCTACGCGGCGTCCCATCTCGGCCATGATGATGTTGTTTGAGTTTATCGCCGGTCAGCAGTAACAGGTTCTGGATATTGGCAGCCTTGGCCTGTTGCAGGAATAACTCGAAATCCTGAATATCCCGCCCCTTACCGGCAAAATGGATTACCTTCTCTACTGCGTCAGGATAATGCTGGCTGGCTTGAAGCGGTGCAAGGTCATGGTCTGAATGCACGCGATCTGCCAAGGTCATCACTGCTGGATATCCTGCAAATGTGCTTTTTACAGGAAAAACCTCAGTCAATGAAGTGAGATATTCCACCAAGATACAAAACTGATTGTGCTGAAAATACGAAGAGAGCTGCGACACAGGAGATAGGCTTATCGAAAGATGACTAAATTAGGCCAGGCATTATAAAGCATCAGCAGAAAAAATGGATGCTGGCGTGGTTGGTGGCTGAATTCTTGAGAGCCAGTCTTATAGATCGTTATAGATTCGATCTCGTTATATTTAGTTGCATCCTTTTTGATTTCAGATAAAAACATCAAACTTTTTCTACCCAGTGCCCAAAGCCCATAGAAAAAGCCTAGCCCCTCAAAATTACGTCACTTTTCTGCTATTGTACTTGTTGCCGTGCTTTCAATTTTCATATAATTACAGCGGTCTGATCGATTTAGATCCTGCGACAGCACTGCTCTGTACGCATCTCCCGATATTACAACATTAAACACTGAATACTTCATCTAGGTACCTTATATGCTGCAATGGTTTGAAAAGCTGGTCGACCCCTATCCGTCTAAGAACTTAAATCAGCCATTGCCGAAAACATTTTTTGCCTTTGTTTGGCAGTCGGCACATGGGGTTAAACGCTATCTGCTGTTGTTAATTTTATTTACTGCGGCAACTGCAAGTTTTGAGGCGATTTTCTTTGCCAAAATTGGTCAGTTGGTGGACTGGCTCAGTAGCTCAACGCCTGAAACCTTTGTGCAAAACCATAAAGAAAATCTGATTATTCTGAGCATGTTCTTGGTGGCGAATATCTTTTTTGCCAATATGCAGTCGATCATCCGCCATCAGATCCTATACAGTAGTTTCCCGATGCGTCTGCGTTGGCGTTTTCATAACTTACTGTTGTTACAGAGTTTGGACTTTTTCCATAGTGACTTCGCAGGGCGATTGTCTGCCAAAGTAATGCAGACCGCACTGGCTGTGCGTGAGTTCTGGGTGATCTTGGGCGATATGGTCACTTATGTGGTGATTTACTTCATTACCATCAGTGTGGTGCTTGGGGCGATTTCGCCGTTGTTGCTGTTACCACTGGTCCTGTGGTTGGCCCTATTTATCTCAGCTGCGATGTATTTTATCCCACGACTGGGCCGCATATCGAAACAACAAGCCGATGCACGCGCCGTGATGACGGGGCGTGTTACCGATGCCTATACCAATATTCAAACCGTTAAACTGTTTGCGCATGCCGGTCGTGAGAGCCAATATGCCAAGGCCTCGATGCAGGAGTTTATGCGCACGGTGTTTAAGCAAATGCGTTTGGGCACCTCTTATGAGATCTGTATTAACCTATTGACCGCAGTATTGTTTTTTGGTGTGCTCGGCACCGCCGTGTATCTGTGGTTGGTGGGTCAGGCTGCACTTGGGGTCATCGCAGCAACCACCGCCATGATCTTAAAACTCAATAGCATGGCTGGGTTTATGATGTGGCAAACCTCGGCCCTGTTTGAAAATGTCGGCACCATTCAAGACGGCATGAACACTATGGGTAAAAGCATCAATATCCAAGATAAACCGGATGCCAAAGCACTTGAGATCCAAGCCGGTTCGATTCAGTTCAACCAAATTAGCTTTGCCTATAACGAAAAAAATGTCATTCATGATTTTAACTTGCACATCAAAGCCGGTGAAAAAATTGGCATCGTTGGTCGCTCAGGTTCAGGCAAATCCACTTTAATTCAACTCCTATTACACTTTTATACCCTGAAACATGGCACGATCTCGATCGATGGGCAGAACATCCAAGATGTCACCCAAGATAGTTTGAGAAAGAATATCGCCTTGGTTACCCAAGACACCTCGCTATTACATCGTTCTGTAGCAGAAAATATCAAATACGGTCGTCCTGATGCCAGCGATGAGGAGATGTATGCTGCGGTCGCCAAAGCCAAAGCTGAAGAATTTATCCCTGAACTCAGCGACCTACGCGGCAAAAAAGGTTATGAGGCCTATGTGGGTGAACGTGGCGTTAAACTCTCCGGTGGACAACGTCAGCGCATCGCGATTGCCCGAGTGTTTTTAAAGGATGCACCGATCCTGATCTTGGATGAAGCCACCAGTGCCTTGGACTCAGAAGTGGAAGCGGCGATTCAATCCAGTTTAGATGAGTTGATGCAAGACAAAACCGTGATAGCGATTGCGCATCGTCTATCCACCATTGCCCAGATGGATCGCTTGATCGTGCTGGATCATGGCCGGATTGCAGAGCAAGGCACACACGAACAGTTGATCGCACAGAATGGCATTTATGCGCAGTTATGGCGCCGTCAAACTGGCGGTTTTTTGCTTGAACAAGGTCACGATGAACACGATCTCATTGAAGACGACCGAACTGAACATGGTTTAACTAAACAAAAGCATGATGCTTTAGATGCAGAACGAGTCACAACTGACAATGCTGTGGCAACAGAAATCAAAGGAGATAAAAATTAATGTTGTATTTAGAAGACCTCAATATTGGTGATCGCTTTAAAAGTCGTGAATATGAAATGACCTTGGATGAAGTCAAAACCTTTGCACAACAGTTTGATCCGCAGGTCTTCCATACCGATGAAGAAAAAGCCAAAGCACATCCAATCTTTCAAGGTCTTGCTGCAAGTGGTTGGCATACTTCTGCGATCACCATGCGTCTTTGGACCGAATGCTTCCCGATTGCACATGGTTTGATTGGCTCTGAATCAAGCTTACGCTGGCCCAAGCCCACCCGTGTCGGTGATCGTGTGCATGTCGATGTTGAAATCGTGGCGATTAATCCTTCAAAAACAAAACATGATCGCGGCTTGGTCAGTTATGTGACACAGGCAAAGAATCAATTTGATGACGTGCTACTGATTTCAACAACTAAAATTGTTGTGTTTAAACGCGAGTTTTAATACAGTCATCGTTAGGCTGTTAGACAATTTAAGCGCGGATGTGATTGTTTTATGACAAGATGCCGTATAAATACAAGTTAAGTTGATTGATCGCAATGGAACGCAAATGAAAGTAATGTCAGTTCGTCAAGATCAGGGGATTCCTGGCGTCTATGGTCTTTTGTTATTGGATGTCGTTTCTCGTTGGGGATATAGTGCAGAGACACTATTTGCACCGTTTAATTTTAATAGTGAACAACTTGCAGAACCCGATTTTAGGATTTCAACCCCTGTGGCCAATGAGTTGGTCAAACATGCACTCAAGATTACAGGTGAATCGACACTCAGCTATCATCTAGGAACCCAGATGCGCATTTCCATCCATGGTTTTATTGGCTATGCCATTATGACTGCGGGTGATATTAGCGATGCCTTGGTACTGGCCAATCGATTTATTCAACTGCGACTGCCCTTCGTACAACTGTATTTTTCTACCTTTGGACAACAGGCAACATTGCAGCTACAGTGCGACATTGATATTGAACCCTTACGTACCGAAATCGTCACCAGCCTGACCTTTGGCATCATGAGTATGGCCAAGGCCTTAACTGGCATTGATGAGATGATTGCGGATATTGATTTTGATTTCCCCAAGCCGGAAGGTTTTGATAAATATATCGAAATGGCCAATACCTACCAGTTCCGTTTTGAGCAGCCGCATTTATTATCCAGTTTTGACAAAAAGTATCTGGGCTTAAAAATGGTCAATGCCGATCCACTGGCCAGCCAGATCGCGATTAATCAATGTGAGGCCGAGCTATCTGCCTTGGGCGAGCGACGTCGATTGGCGATGCGGGTCCGTGATATCTTGACCCACTCAGAACAGCATTATCTGAGTATTGAAAATGTGGCCGAGCGTTTGCATATGTCTGACCGTACCCTCAAGCGCCAGTTAGCAGCAGAGGGAACTTCTTTTTCAGCATTGGTGGATGAGGTACGCTATCGGCATGCGACGTCATTGCTGTCCCGGACCGACTATAGTTTGGAACAAATCGCAGATGAACTCGGTTACTCCGATGTGGCGAACTTTAGCCGAGCCTTCAAACGCTGGAGTGGACGTAGTCCAAGTGGCTGGCGCAAAGAACCTTATTTATAAACCTTTGGGTCTGTTGCAACCTGATAAATAACAACGCAACAGACCTTGGCTTTATCAGGATAATCGCTTTTAGTTATTGGTTTTATTGAGCTATTTGCATCTTTTCATTTTGATAAGCAGCCTGTATAAAGCATGTTAAAGCAATCAATCATTTAGATCACAATACACAAGCTGTTTAAAATCAGCGCTTTTCGTTGAGCAGTTGAAGTTGATCAGTTTAAGGAGTCAGCATGAATCACCCTTCAGATTTAAAATATGCCAGCACACACGAATGGGTCAAAGTAGAGGCTGATCTTGTGGTCACAGGGATCTCAGATCATGCTCAAGATGCCTTGGGTGATTTGGTCTATGTCGAACTCCCTGAAGTCGGTAGCGAAGTAGTGGCGGGAACTGCGGTGGGTGTGGTCGAATCTGTCAAAACAGCTTCAGACATTCATGCCCCTGTATCTGGGATCGTGGCTGAGGTGAACACCACGCTCGAAGACGATCCTGATTTCGTTAATGATGACCCCTATGGCAAAGGCTGGATCTACAAGATCAAAGCACATGATCTTGCAGATGCTGAAAAACTCCTCAGCCATACGGATTATGAGGCGGGCCTCTAAACCTTCTCCTTTTTAAGGAGAAGGCTGGATGAGGTTTGAAAATTTTCCTTAGAAAGGAGAAGGTTGGATGAGGTTTTAATCTGCTGAGATATCTTCAAACAAGACAGAAGACAAATAACGCTCACCGCTGTCCGGCAAGATCACCACGATGGTTTTGCCTGCATTTTCAGGGATGGCGGCGAGGCGTGCAGCAGCAGCCATAGCGGCACCACTCGAAATCCCCACCAAAATCCCCTCTTGCATCGCCGTGCGACGCGCCCAATCAATCGCCTCTTGGCTCGGAATCGCGATCACTTCATCCACAAGATCTAAGTCTAAGTTTTTCGGAATAAAGTTTGCACCAATGCCTTGGATTTTATGTGGTCCAGGGGTCAGGCTTTCGTTGTTACGTTTTTGGGTGATGATCGGTGATTCAGCAGGTTCGACCGCAACTGAATACAGCGCTTGGTTTTTGACTTTTTTAAAGTAACTTGAGATTCCGCTGATGGTTCCGCCTGTACCGACGCCTGATACCAAAATATCGACCTTACCGCCCGTGGCTTCCCAAATCTCAGGACCGGTGGTGCTTGCATGGATCGCAGGGTTGGCTGGGTTTTCAAACTGTTGCGGCAGATAATAGGTCTCAGGGTTCTCATCCACCATACGCTGCGCTTCATCGACTGCGCCTTGCATACCTTTGGCCGGCTCGGTCAATACCAAATTGGCGCCCAGTGCTTTAAGGACTTTACGACGTTCAATACTCATGCTCGCTGGCATGGTCAAGGTAATGTCATAACCTTTTGCAGCAGCAACAAATGCCAAAGCAATCCCGGTATTACCACTGGTCGGTTCAACGATATGCATGCCTTTTTTCAATAGGCCTTTTTCTTCAGCATCTGCGATCAACGCAGCACCAACACGACATTTGACTGAAAAAGCAGGGTTGCGACTTTCAACTTTGGCCAATACTGTCGCTGGACTTTGAATCACGCGATTAATGCGAATCAGCGGCGTATTTCCAATCGCCTCAGCGTTATTGTCATATACGGCAACGCCTGCGTTGGCAATTTTAGGAAAATCTTGATCTGTAGACATGGTCGTTCCTTGCAATGCTCAAATGATGCAAACATGATAGCGTTTTTTAGTTGGACGTGCTGTTTCTATTGAATTTTTGCTTATGATTTGTGTAATGAATCCAACAGACTAAGCCGTTTTGTTGGGATTAAAACCAATCAAACCGACATAATTCAGCACCTGTGCAAACTGATCCACCACTTCAAAACCAGCTTCCAAATACAATTGCTTGAGCTGCTGCGGATCAATCAAATAGAAATCCTGATATAAGCGCTGCATCATCGCAGTGGCCTGTGCTTCGGCCAAACCGGTAGCCAGTGCAAGATTTTCGAACACTCTGCCTTGTGATGGGTATTGAAATGCAGTCAGATCATAGCTCAGGCAGATGCCTGTTGGCTTGAGGCTATCGGCAATATCTTGAAAAAACTGAGGCTTTAAGTCATGCGCGACAAAGTGTGAGACCAAGATCGTCACCGCCGCATCAAATTGACCCTGCATCTGTTGCAAGACTGAGCTATCGCCATGCACAAAAGTGATCCTGTCTTGCAAACCCAAGTCTTGAATGTGTTGCTCAGCTTGTTTCAGCATATTGATGGCGGGATCAATTGCGCTAAAGCGCCACTGTGGAAATTGCTCCGCTAGATACTGCAACTCATAACCTGTCCCGCAGCCGACCACCACGACCTCAGCTTCGGGCTTGAGATAGCTTTTGAGTAAGGCATGTACTTGCAAATGAATCAGTTCATAACCCGGAATCAATTTACGGATATGCTGATCATAGCCCGCAACCACCTGTTTGTTATTAAAGTCCTTTGCCATGTTCGACGATGCTCCTGGTGTATATAAGTATTCCACCCGAGAGGGAATAAAAAAGGAAAATTGGGATGAGTACTAGGCCGTTAAGAGGTACTTGATTCAAGGGTTGAGTTTGTATGCCGCTTTTTTTCATGTATCTTATGCTCAAAATCTCCCCTAACCCCTCTTTGCCAAAGAGGGGAATTCCTTTGAAATCAAAACCGTGTTGAATTCTAAGGCGCTCCTTCCTTTGAAAAAGGAAGGTTGGGATTAATGCTAGTCAGTTAAGGACTGCATAGCTTTGAAGTTGAAGTGTATTAATCCATTTTCATCTACTATCTAATGCCTAAATCTCCCCTAACCCCTCTTTGCCAAAGAGGGGAATTCCTTTGAATTCAATATCATGTTGAATTCTGAGGCGCTCCTTCCTTTGAAAAAGGAAGGTTGGGATGGATTTAAAGCAAGCGCTTCATGTTGAAGTAATTTTCATAAAAAACACCATAGAAATTCACTTTAAAAAGCTTAACTGACTGGCATTAAGGTTGGGATGGATTTAAAGCAAAGGCCTCATGTTGAAAGCAATTAAACAAACTCCACCTCTAAATTTAGTTGCTCACACATGATCTTGCGCAGTTTAAATTTCTGCGCCTTGCCAGAAGCAGTCATCGGAAATTCGCTGAAGAAACGCACGTATTTAGGCACTTTGTTATGCGATAGATGCTGGGCACAGTATTGGCGAATGCTGTCTTCATCGCTTTGATGCTGTTCATGCAAGATAATACAGGCACATAACTCCTCACCATAACGTTCATCTGGCACGCCAATCACTTGTACATCACTGACATCGGCATGGGTATACAAATAATCTTCGATCTCTTTGGGGAATAAGTTCTCGCCGCCGCGAATCACCACATCTTTGATCCGGCCTTTGATCTTGATGAAGTCCTGTGCATCCATTTCCGCGATATCACCGGTATGCATCCAGTTGGCATTGTCGATCACTTCGGCAGTTTTTTCCTGATCATCCCAATAACCCATCATCACCGAATAGCCACGTACACACAGTTCTCCGAGCTGACCACGCGGCACCATCTTGCCCTGCTCATCGACGATTTTGACTTCCACATGTGGATGCACGCGTCCAACGGTTGACACACGACACTCCAGTGAATCCGTGGTTGAACTTTGGGTGCAAATCGGTGCGGTTTCAGTCATGCCATAACAAATGGTGATTTCATGCATATGCATGCGATCGATGACACGCTGCATGATCTCACGTGGGCATGGACTGCCGCCCATCACGCCAGTACGTAGACTGCTCAGATCAAACTGATCGAACTGTTCATGCTCTAGCATGGCGATAAACATGGTCGGCACACCATATAAGGCGGTGCATTTTTCTTGTGCGATGGCTTTCAGGCTATCCAATGGATGAAATGCCGCGGATGGATAGACCATACACGCGCCGTGGGTGAGACAGCCTAAGTTCCCGATCACCATGCCAAAGCAGTGAAATAATGGCACCGAAATACAGACCCGATCTGCTGGGCTAAACTTCATGGTCTGACCGGCAAAATAACCATTATTTAAAATATTATGATGGGTGAGCATAGTGCCCTTGGGATTACCCGTGGTCCCCGAAGTAAACTGAATATTAATCACCTCATCAAACTGCAAACTGGCGGCAATCTGTTGCAACTCAGCCAATTGCGCAGCACTTGCTGGGCTTAATAGGTCCGCAAAACGATGCATGCCGGGTTGTGCTACTGCGTCGATTTTGATCAAATGTTTGAGATGCGGTAAACGTGCGGCATTGAGTCGTTTATCCTGACACTGGGTCAGTTCAGGTGCCAATTGGGTGAGAATCTGCTGATAATCCGTGGTCTTAAAGGTGGATGCGATCACCAAACCGACACAGCCAACTTTGTTGAGCACATACTCCAGTTCATAGCTCTTGTAGGCAGGATTAAGATTGACCAGTACGATGCCGGCTTTAAATGCGGCAAATTGGGTTATCGTCCACTCCGCACAGTTCGGTGACCAGATCGCCAAACGATCGCCTTTTTTGATGCCCAAGGCCACTAAGCTGCATGCCAAGGCATCCACCTGTTGCTGTAACTCACGATAACTGAGCCGGACATTTTGATGCACGCTGACCAATGCTTCTTGATCAGCATACTGCTGACAAGCCAAATCAAATTGTTCAGCAATCGACATGCCCAATAAGGGCTGATGGCTGGCACCAGTGGCATAACTCAATTGAGTTGTAGGCTGAGATAGGTGTGCATTCATTGAATCTTACTCCTTGATTCATTACGCTTTATAATTTTATAACTGTGTTTTAATCCCCAGTGAGGTTGATCTTAACTAAAGACATTGACTAAATCCAACTCTTCGCACATGAATTCACGTAATTTAAATTTTTGTGCCTTGCCGGATGCGGTCATCGGAAACTCGGTGAAGAAACGCACGTATTTAGGCACTTTGTTATGTGAAATATGCTCCGCACAGTACTGACGAATGCAGTCTTCGGTGGTTTGATGCCCTTCATGCAAGATAATACAGGCACAAAGTTCTTCCCCATAACGCGCATCCGGTAGGCCAATCACCTGTACATCACTGACATCGGGATGGGTATATAAGAAATCTTCGATCTCTTTGGGAAATAAGTTCTCGCCGCCGCGAATCACCACATCTTTGATTCGGCCTTTGATCTTGATGAAGTCTTGCTCATCCATTTCTGCGATATCACCGGTATGCATCCAGTTGGCACTGTCGATGACTTCGGCGGTACGCTCTGCATCATCCCAATAGCCCATCATCACCGAATAGCCACGCACACACAGTTCCCCGAGTTGACCGCGTGGCACCACTTTGCCTTCTTCATCCACGATTTTAACTTCAAGGTGAGGATGCACCCGACCGACCGTGGCCACACGACATTCGAGTGAATCCAAAGTTGAACTTTGCACACTCACCGGTGCAGTTTCGGTCATGCCATAGCAAATGGTAATGTCTGGCATATGCATCCGATCGATGACACGCTGCATGATCTCACGTGGACATGGGCTCCCCGCCATGATCCCGGTACGCAAACTGCTCAGGTCAAACTGATCGAACTGTTCATGCTCCAACATGGCAATAAACATGGTCGGTACACCATAGGCCGCCGTGCAGCGTTCTTTTTCAATGGCTTTTAGGGTTTCGAGTGGATTAAACACTGCGGATGGATAGATCATGGCGGAACCATGACAGATACAGGCCAAGTTGCCCATCACCATACCAAAGCAATGGAACAGCGGCACCGAGATACAGACCCGATCCTGCGGCGTGAGGTGAATGGTCTGCCCCACAAAGTTACCGTTATTTAAAATATTGTTATGGGTCAGCATGGTCCCTTTGGGATTACCGGTGGTACCCGAGGTAAATTGAATATTGATGGTTTCATCGAACTGTAGATCGGCAGCGATGGCATGCAGTTGCTTGAGTTGTTCGGGACTCGGTTCGGGCATCATGTCAGAAAAGCGATATAGACCGGTATGTTCATGGTCGTCGATTTTGATGACATGTTTGAGGTGAGGTAAACGCGCAGCATGCAGTAGTTTGTCCTCTGCTTGGCTCAGCTCAGGCGCCAGTTGGCTCAGGATCTCTTGATAGTCCGTGGTCTTAAAGGTGGATGCGATCACCAATCCGGCACAAGAGACTTTGTTGAGCACATACTCCAACTCAGAACGCTTATAGGCAGGATTGAGATTGACCAAAATAATCCCGGCTTTAAATGCGGCAAATTGGGTAATCGTCCACTCCACACAATTTGGCGACCAAATCGCAAGACGGTCGCCTTTTTTCAAACCCAGTGCCAATAAACGACAGGCAAAAGCATCCACTTTTTGTTGTAGTTGTCGATAACTGAGACGGACATCTTGATGCAAACTCACCACAGCATCTTGGTCAGCATACAGCTGACAAGCCAAGTCAAATTGAGCCCCTATGGTTTTTCCCAAAAGCGGTTGCTCGCTGGTGCCATAGGCATAACTTAATCGTTGTTGTGTCATTGAATCTTACTCCTTGATTCTTTCTAGGCTTCATCAGTGCATTTTTGCGGATTCAGCAAAATTGCCTTTTTAAGCGTTTGCCCAGACTGCATCCTTCAGTCAGTACGAAGCCCCACTGTCCGCATTAACTTGCGGGCAATGGCATCACTGCATTGACACAAAAATCAGCAATCTGTTTAACAAAATAAGCCTTATCCAACTGACCAAAGTCTTCATGTAAAGAAGGGTTTAAAGGTTCAATCTCCACAAAGGTCATCGCACCCACTACGCATAATGACGCCGTGTTTAAATCGTCAAATGCAAACAGCCCTGCGCTTTTACCCTCAGCCAAAATTTGGCTAATACTGTCTTTGATCAGTTGTTTACTGCGATAACGCTCATGCTCAAGTACCGGATCAACCGGCTCAAACATCAGTGAATATGACAGTTGTGGGCTATTCATGGCACGCCGAACAAAGGTCGTGACCGCCTTGTGTAATTTCTGTTTTGCGTTTAGCTCACTCGCGGCAATGCTATTTAAAATCTGAATTTCAAATTGGATCGCTGCAGACAAAACTTCAATCAGCACTTGGCTTTTGTTTTCAAAATAGCGATAGACCAAACCACTCGATACGCCAGAGCGTTCAGCAATCGCTTGGATTTGTGCATCTTTAATCCCACCTGACGCAATCAACTCACGAGCGGACTGCAAAATCGATTGGCGATTTTGCTCCATTCGTTCCTGCATCAAAGAAGATCGTTTATAGCTCATAATTTTATTCTCAACCAATTGGAATGAATTGTAAATCATTTTGTGAATATAGATTCACTTTTTAAAAAAATAGTTGTATGGTAGTTTCAAGCTCAATGATCAGCATGGCGTTGTCACAACGCCCGATCAATCGAAATTGCTTCAAGGACACATACAAATATAACGGTTAGGACGACAACAGAGATGAATATACGCAGCATAAACTTCGGTCTAGACGAAACCCTCATTGCGCTACGCGATTCAGTTGCGGCGTTTTGTGCAAAGGAAATTGCACCCATCGCTCAAGAGGTGGATAAAAACAACCTCTTCCCTGCACATTTATGGAAAAAAATGGGCGATATGGGACTACACGGACTGACTGTGAGTGAAGAGTATGGCGGTACAAACTTAGGTTACCTCGCACATATCTTGGTCATGCAGGAAATCTCTCGTGCCTCCGCTGCGATCGGTCTATCCTACGGTGCTCATTCTAACCTATGTATCAATCAAATTAACCGAAATGGCAATGAGCAACAAAAACAACGCTTTTTACCTAAACTGATTTCAGGTGATTTTGTTGGTGCACTGGCGATGTCTGAGCCGAATGCTGGCTCCGATGTGGTCAGCATGAAGTTACGCGCTGAAGAGAAAGACGATCACTTTGTGTTAAATGGCTCGAAAATGTGGATCACCAATGGCGGTGATGCCGATGTGCTCGTGGTATATGGCAAAACGGATCTGAGTTTGGGTGCGCATGGCATGACTGCCTTCCTGATCGAAAAAGATATGCCCGGTTTTAGTTATGGCAGCCATCTAGATAAATTGGGTATGCGCGGTTCAAACACTTATCCCCTGTTTTTTGACAATGTCAAAGTCCCGAAAGAAAACGTACTCGGCGGTGTTGGCAATGGCGTCAAAGTCTTGATGAGTGGTTTGGACTATGAACGCGCCGTGCTCAGTGCTGGACCGTTGGGCATTATGGATGCGTGTTTGGATGAAGTGATTCCGTATATCCATGAACGTAAACAGTTCGGTCAAGCACTCGGTGAATTCCAATTGATGCAGGGTAAAGTCGCGGACATGTACTCGACCTGGCTGGCCTGTAAAGCCTTGGTCTATGCCGTGGGTGCTGCCTGTGACAAAGCCGATCACGACCGTAGTCTACGCAAAGACGCAGCCAGTGCGATTTTATATGCGGCTGAAAAAGCCACATGGATGGCCGGTGAAGCGATTCAGACCTTGGGGGGGAACGGCTATATCAATGAATACAACACTGGACGTCTATGGCGTGATGCCAAGTTGTATGAGATTGGCGCAGGCACCTCAGAAATTCGCCGTATGCTGATCGGTCGTGAGTTATTCAATGAAACTAAGTAAGTCTTAATGAAACCAAGTAAGTCGTTTAACGAAATCAAGTAAACAATAGAAAACGCAACAGAAACAATCGCTTTGCCTGATGCGTGCTGAAAAAATCACAGTGATCCAGCGCGCACTGCACCGAATGGGATAGGCACAATAAGGATATGCACGATGAATCAACTTGCCAGCAAAATTAATATCAGAAGTGAAGAATTTAAAACCAACCAAGCGGCGATGCAAAAGGTGGTGGATGATTTAAGACAAGTCACCAACAACATCGCTTTGGGTGGCAGTGAAAATGCGCGTCAAAAACATTTGGCCCGTGGCAAGTTATTGGCCCGCGATCGTATTAATCAACTGATCGATGCTGGTAGTGCTTTTTTAGAAATTGGTCAGTTTGCTGCCCATGGGGTCTATGCCGATGATGTTCCGGCAGCCGGTGTTATCGCTGGCGTCGGACAAGTCAACGGGATCAGTTGTATGATCGTGGCCAATGATGCCACCGTGAAAGGCGGTACCTACTACCCGCTCACGGTGAAAAAACATTTACGTGCTCAAGAAATCGCAGAGCAAAATCGCCTGACCTGTATTTATCTGGTCGATTCTGGCGGTGCTTACCTCCCGATGCAGGATGAAGTTTTCCCAGACCGTGATCATTTTGG
>JASLJB010000187.1 GCA_030152605.1 Acinetobacter sp.
CCAATCACTCGGCCACCTGCAGCCAGCGCACTGTCTGCTACAATACCCATCAAACCAGAACGACCACCACCATAAACCAAGGTTTTCCCTTGTTTTGCAATCATTTCACCTGTTAAATGTGCTTGCTCTGCGAATTTTGGATCTACCCCTAAAGCAGATCCACAAAAAACAGCGATTGATTTCATATAAGATGCACCTAGTTGCTTGTATGTCATGCCGCAAAAATAAACGGGCAGTAAAAATATTCGTAAATCCACGATCTAAACCGTGTTTTTAGCAAATTCCTTGTCTAAAATACACCCATCAAATGCCCCGTACCGTGCAGGGAGAACAAGACACAATGCTCGAAGCCTTTTATGCCACTGAACGCGGTAGCCTTGAAGATGCCACCATTAACGGCGGCTTTGATCTACACCCGGAATTGGTTTGGGTCGATCTGATCGCACCCTCACAAGAAGAACAACAATGGGTTTATGATGCCTATGCGCAAAACCTACCGACGCTCAAGTCGCTTGAGGACATCTCTTCATCTGCACGCTTTTACCGAGATGATGATGGGATCTTGCATATCAGCACCTATTTTCTAACTAAAAATAAAAACTATCAAGTTGATACCGATCCAGAAGACACTAGCAATATGCTGGCCACGGTACAAACGGTGGCGTTCATCTTACATAAGGAACGCCTATTTACCCTACGCGGGGAAAAACTGGTGGCCTTTCGCGCCTTTCGTGCGCGCGCGCGACGTAATGACTATGACCTCGACTATAAAGATCCGGTTTGGCTATTACTTGGCCTACTCGAGGCGAAGCTAGATGAGCTTGCGGATATCTTAGAAGATATCCACAAAGACCTTGAACTTTACTCGACCGAAGTGCTGAATAACCGCCATCGTGAACAAATGTTAGATCTCGATGACATGATCACCCGCCTCGCACAAAAAGAAGACATGCTCGGAAAAGCGCAACTCTGTTTGATCGATCTAAGACGCGTGCTGACCTTTTTGTCACGTCCACGCGCATTGGGCAGTCATATCTATGATGCAGACATCCGCGAGTTGAGTGAAGATGTGCGTTCCTTGGTTGAACATGATGCCTTCTTGTTTCAAAAAGTGCGCTTCCTGCTGGATACCACCTCTGGCTTTATTAACACTGAGCAAAATGACACCATCCGTCGCTTCTCGATCCTGCCGAGTATGCTGGCACCCCCGATGTTAATCGCCAGTATCTATGGCATGAACACTGAAATCCTGCCCTTTGCCCATGGGGCGACCAGTTTCTTTGTGGTGATCAGCATCTTGGTGTTTTTCTTTATCGGACCGCTGGTCTATTTCAGATGGAAAAAATGGATCTAAAAAAAGCACCGCCACATGTTGGGCAGTGCTTTGGATGGGCGATATTTTGAACTCGGTATTTCGCCTGAGATCAAGGCCTTGACTTAGAGCATGTGTCGATCTGTTAGACCATACGTAAATCATGCTCTAAATGACAGGACTGAATAATCTTCAGCATCTTCTCTGGTACCGATTTAAAAATCAGACCATTAACCTCAGGGGTTTGCCGTAACCAGCGGATCAGAACAGCAAGCGCCAAGGTATTGGCGCCCTTCAACTGTGACAAATTCACGGTGACTGGAAAACCCTGTGCTGCCTGAATGCTACGCAAACCATTGAGATATAAAGTCTCAGCATTGTCAAAATTCACTTCACCAGAGAGATAGAGTTCCTGATCTTTAAATTCAATCACCACTGAGCTCCTGTATATTCAATCGGTCATTCAAATCGCATTTCAACTACTTTTAACTACTTTTTAACCGCTGCATCAGCATCCGGTTTAAAGGTGGCAATCGCTTTATCCAAGTTGCCCCCATTGAGTTTGACGTTGGCCGCAAATTGGTTACGGAACTGCAAACCCAAGTCGATCCCAGAAACGTTGATATTACGGATTTTCCATTGGTTAGAAGTTTCAACCAATTGGAAAGATACCGGAATCTTGTCTGCCTTGTTAATAAAGTCGATGGTCACAACAGGGAAACGACTGCCTGTATCTTTATATGGGCGTAATGAATAACTTTGGTTGGTGAATTTTGCAAACGCAGAACCATAGTTTTCAATCAAAGTTTCACGGAAATTTTTCTCAAACTGAGCACGCTGTGCAGCGCTACTGTTTTGATTGGTGGCATAAGTCCCCATCACGATTCGGGTAAATGCTTGTGAATCAACATAAGGGTCAAGGTTTTGACGAATAATGGTTTTAACCGCCTGCGGATTGTTTTGCAATTTAGCATGATCTGCTTTTAAACGACCGATCAAACCATCAGCAACACGCTTTACAAAGACCGGTGGTGCTTCTGCTGGCGCTGCATATACAGTCGTTGCCACCATGGTGCTCAACACACCAGCTGTCAGGGTCGTTTTCAATAATAGATTCATTTATAAATCACTCCGTTTATGCTTATTCAACAAATGAGGTCTGGGAATCTGTATCAGCAGTTGCGGCTGAGCCAGCAGAAGATTGATCAGATTTGCCTGCGCCACCCGTAATAAACTTAGAAATTAAGTCTTCAAGGTCCATTGTGCCCTGTGTATTGGCAATACGATCGTTGCGTTTGAGATAGTGCAGGCCACCTCCCGGTACAACTTTCAAATACTTTTCACCCAATAAACCGTTGGTTGCGACCATAATATAAGCATCTTCATCGATACTGGTGATAGATTTCATGTTACCAATCAGTTGTTGTTCCATTACTTTTTGTTTTGCTGCATCAGCAGATTGGTAATCAGAACTATAACGTAATTCTTCGACCGCATTGTCCTGCACGGTCTTGAGTTGCTTGGCATCAAAGCTGGTCAGCTTGCCATCGAGCGCAAACTCTACCGTGGCATTACGGCTCACAGGGTCCAGTGTAATCGAATCGACTCGACCAATCGTAACCCCGCTCATGGTGACTTTGGCACGTGGCTTCAGGCCGTTCACATTGTCAAATTGCGCGGTCATGCTATAGCTATCGCGTAGATTGGTGCCTACTAAGCCGCTGACTTTCATCGCTAAAAAGAACATCGCGATACCGAAGATAATGACTAATATACCTACGGTCAGTTCACTTGCACGTGATTTCATCAAATTCCTCCAAACATGACCGCAGTCAACACAAAATCCAAACCTAAAACACAAAGAGATGAATACACCACCGTTCTGGTGGTCGATGTGGCGATGCCTTCTGAGGTCGGTTCACAGGCATAACCTTGATATACCGCGATCCAAGTACAGATAAAGGCAAACACAATACTCTTGATGATGGTGCCATTGATCACATCTTGCATAAACTGCACGTTACTTTGCATGCCGCTCCAATACGAGCCTTCGTCTACACCGAGAAAATCAACCCCAACCAATTTACCACCCATGATCCCGATTGCAGCAAAAATCACCGACAGCATCGGTAGACTGACGATGCCCGCCCACAAGCGCGGCGATACGATGCGCTTCAGCGGATCGACACCGATCATTTCCATACTCGATAATTGCTCAGTGGCTTTCATCAAACCAATCTCAGCGGTCAAGGCCGAACCGGCACGCCCAGCAAATAACAGCGCTGCAACCACAGGTGCCAGTTCACGGAGCAAGGTCAAAGACACCATGGTGCCGAGCATGGCCTCAGAGCCGATATTGACCAAAATCGAATGGCCTTGTAGCCCCAAAACCAAACCAATAAACAAACCGGATACGGCAATAATCAGTAAAGACATCACCCCGACACGGTACATTTGGTAAATAAAAAGTTTTACCCCCAAAAGACTGGGAGCTGAAAGTAAAATCTGCAACAACATGATGGTTGCAACGCCAATCCCGCGTACACGTTCAATTACGCGTCTACCTAATAAGGCAATGGCATTCATGAACGCACCTCATTTTTTAAATAGGCTTGGTGAGTAAATTGGTAATCCACCGGGCCTTCAATTGAACCGGATAAAAACTGCTGCACAAAGGCAGATGGATGCGCCTTCAGTTGTTCAGGCGTCCCCTCACCTTGGATCACGCCTTCGGCCACCACATAAATATAATCGGCAATCGACAAAGTCTCCGCAACATCATGCGAGACAATAATCGAAGTTAACTCTAAGGCTTCGCGCAAAGATCGAATCAAACGGGTCAATACCCCTTTCACGATCGGGTCTTGGCCAGCAAACGGCTCGTCATACATGATCAGCTCAGGATCGAGTGCAATCGCACGCGCCAATGCCACACGACGATTCATCCCGCCTGAAAGTTCCGAAGGCATCAGTTGCTCTGCACCACGCAAGCCGACAGCTTCTAATTTTAGAGCCACCAATTCTGCAATCAAATGTTCAGCCAAACGCGTGTGTGCTCGGATCGGAAAGGCCACATTTTCATAGACCGACATGTCCGTGAACAGTGCACCGCTCTGAAATAACATACCCATACGTGCACGCGCGGCAAACAACTCACTGCGCGACATGGTGACTAAATTGACACCATCAAACAGCACTTCGCCATGATCAGGCGTGAGTTGTCCACCAATCAGACGCAACAACGTGGTTTTTCCCGTTCCGGAAGGCCCCATAATTGCGGTAATTTGTCCACGACGAATTTTTAGGTCAACCTTGTCATAAATGACACGTTCGCCTCGGTTAAAGCTCAAATTTTTAACTTCAATCAAAGGCGCAGCCTCTAAACACACTGAGTTATTCATAACTGAACATTTTCCTGCAATTTATCAGCTCGCATACTATACCACCATGAATTGGTGATAATGTACTGTTATTCATAGATAATAATAAGGTTAGACAGGATCGAATTTTATATATTTATGATTTATATGACTTATCTGTATTGTAAAATTTGGTGCACAATTAGATAGATAGAAAACTACCCAAGATAAAATAGCTGAGATTAAACACCATCAAGATACTAAAAATATAGTACATGGCACTCCCCCTTTTATTGTCGAAAAATAGACGCATCGTCTTAAACAATGCTAATTATCACTTTTTTTACTTATTTTGACAAGCATCACACTTTAAATATTTTAACACCAAGTACGCAACATAAAATACACGACATAAAAAAACCAGTCATGAGACTGGTTTTTTTATCATACGAAAATGATTAGTCGTTGAATTTACGACGATCATCAGTACGTGGACGGTCATCACCAAAAGTACGCTTAGGACGGTCTTCACCACCGAAAGTACGTTTAGGACGATCATCACCACCGAAGTTACGCTTAGGACGATCTTCGCCACCAAAAGTGCGCTTAGGACGGTCATCACCACCGAAAGAACGCTTAGGACGATCATCACCACCGAAACGTTTAGGACGGTCATCACCACCAAAAGAACGTTTTGGACGATCATCGCCACCCGCATACGGACGTGGACGGTCATCACCGAAAGAACGCTTAGGACGATCTTCACCACCGAATGAACGCTTAGGACGATCATCACCACCCGCATACGGACGTGGACGGTCATCACCAAAAGAACGTTTTGGACGATCAGCAAATGAACCTTCGCGACGCGGTTTGTAGTCTACGCGGTTGCCACGGTTGTCATCACCCGCATCGAAACGTGGTTTATCATTGAAACCACCTTCGCGACGTGGACGATCTGACGGTGAAAATTCACGACGTGGACGATCATCATTGTATTCGCGACGCGGACGGTCTGAATTATATTCGCGACGTGGACGATCTTCGCCACCAAAGCTACGACGTTCGCCGCCACCATCACGACTACCGCCATCACGGCGTTTAAAGTTGCTTTCGCCTTCGAAACGACGACCGCCACCAAAACCACCGCGACCGCCATCACGACCGCCACGACCACGACCGCCACCATCACGACCGCCGCCATCACGACGTGATTTAGCAGGTGGTGGAGATGGCTCAAGGCCTTCAATTTCAGATACATTTAAACGTGCATCTAAGTAATCTTCTAGCGCACGGATCTTGCCACGCTCACGATAAGTCGCAAGTGTAATGGCTTTACCAGTACGGCCAGCACGACCTGTACGACCGATACGGTGTACATAGTCTTCATTTTTCATCGGTAAACCGAAGTTGATCACGTGAGAAATTGTTGGAACGTCTAGACCACGTGCTGCAACATCAGTTGCAACCAAGATCTTGGCACGGCCTTCACGGATACTGCGTAAACGACGGTTACGAACGGCTTGCGGCATAGCACCATGTAGTGCAACAACAGAGAGACCTGCTTCTGCAAGCTCTTCAGCTAACATATCAGTATCTTCTTGTGTGCTTGCAAACACCACAGCTTGATCTAGATCTTCTTCACTTAACCAATGTGTGAGCAATTTTTTCTTGTGCTCAAAACCATCAGTCCAGTGTAAAGTCTGGCTAATATCAGCGTTGGTTGAATGACCTGTTTCGATTGCGATACGCTCAGGTTTATTCATCATGCGTTCAGCAAGACGGATAATACGATCAGCAAAGGTTGCAGAGAACATCAAAGTTTGTTTACGGTTGCCCGCCAACTCACCAATTGCTTCTAAGTCTTCAGAGAAACCTAGATCCAACATACGATCCGCTTCATCGACGATCAAAGCGTTCACAAGGTCAAGTTTGATTTGACGACGATTTACAAGGTCAAGCAAACGGCCAGGCGTTGCAACAACAACTTGAGCGCCTTTTAATTGTTGGATTTGTTTACCAAAAGGCATACCACCCATGACTGCTGCAACACGTACACCTTTCATGTGACGGACTAAAGCAATCGCATCTTGACTTACTTGCTGTGCCAATTCGCGAGTCGGACAAAGCACAAGAATGTCAGGCTGAGTCACGGCACGCATACGATCTTTAAAAGATACAAGATTATCTTGATCTGCAATCGCGTTTAATGTTGGAAGTAAAAAAGCAGCTGTTTTACCAGAACCGGTTTGGCTTGAGACGAGAAGGTCTTTCCCTTCTAACGCTGCAGGGATCGCTTGTTCTTGAACTGTTGTAGGCGCAGTAAAACCTAAGCTCTCAAGCGCTTTATGTAAAGATTCGTGTAAAGGAAATTCAGCAAAAGTTTTGCTCATAGAGATATTCACCCCAAAATGGGTGCTCCACTTATAAAATAATCAGATGGACATCGGCAAAAAGCGGCACAGCAATATATTCGCTGAAAAAAAATAAAATCAGCGGCAATCCGAATAAGGACGATGTGATATAACGCACGAAAGATTACGGCCGTGACCTGAAAGAATCGCTTAAGCGATTGGGGCGCGAAATATCGTCCTCTCTATGGACTGCACGCGCATACACAATGTATAAGATGAGAATGTTCAGGTAATGAACGGAAATGAAGTGCGTGGCCGAAG
>JASLJB010000189.1 GCA_030152605.1 Acinetobacter sp.
ATTCAACCGCTCTGCCACGCTTCCATGCCCGCAAGAATACAAAGCTTCTTCATTTTATTCAAGAATAATTTGCTAACTTTGCGACCGAATGCATATTGTTTCATCAATTCCTTATAATTTGGCTGCTATTTCAGCACCTTCGCGTATTGCGCGCTTGGCATCGAGCTCTGCCGCCAGCTTTGCTCCGCCGATAATGTGGTACTTGGCCATGGTCTGTTCATCGGCTGCCGGCATAATCTCTTTCACTGACTCTTGGCCTGCACAAACCACGATGGTATCGACATGCAGCAATTGATCATGCCCGTTACGCTCAACCCAAAGTCCTTCATCGGTGACTGATTTGTATTGCACGCCGCGCAGCATTTTCACAGCATGTTTTTTCAACTGCGCACGATGCACCCAACCCGAGGTTTTGCCAAGTCCAGCGCCCAAGGATGTAGTTTTACGCTGCATCAAGTAAATCTCACGTACCGGTGGCTCAACTTGAGCAGGCTGTGTTCCGCCTTCAGAGCTATAATTTGGATTTGGATCGACGCCCCACTCACGTTGCCAATCCGCCAAAGGTTGGGGTTGTGGCTGATGCTCAGGTTTAAGCAGATATTCAGAGACGTCAAAGCCGATCCCACCCGCACCAATCACGGCAACACGCTGCCCCACAGGCGCGCCCCGTAAGACTTGCGCATAAGACAGAACTTGAGGTGCATCACTGCCTTGGATTTTGAGACCACGTGGGATCACACCGGTAGCGACCACAACCTCATCAAAGCCTTCGCGTTCCAGTTGTTCACGATTGACTTTGGTATTTAATCGCAGCTCAACACCGGTTTTCTCGATCTGTACCTTAAAGTAGCGAATGGTTTCGTGGAATTCTTCTTTACCTGGCACCACTTTAGCCAAGTTAAACTGACCACCGACTTCAGTGCCTGCTTCAAACAAAGTGACCTGATGACCACGGCTTGCAGCAACGGTCGCAGCCGACATTCCTGCAACGCCTGCTCCGACCACGGCGATACGTTTGGCTTTTTTGGTTTTCACATAGACTAATTCGGTTTCATAGGCCGCACGTGGATTGACCAGACAGGTCGCGCGTTGATTCTTAAAGGTATGGTCTAAGCAGGCTTGGTTACAGGCGATACAAGTATTGATCTCATCAACACGGTTGGTCGCGGTTTTATTGACCCAGAATGCATCGGCCAACAAAGGACGCGCCATTTGCACCATATCTGCCTGACCAGAGGCCAAGATCTGCTCTGCGGTATCCGGCATATTAATTCGGTTGGACGCGATCACAGGCACAGCCACGTGCTTTTTCACTTCAGCGGTATAGTCCACGAACGCTGCACGCGGTACAGAGGTCACGATGGTCGGGATACGCGCTTCATGCCAGCCGATCCCGGTATTCAGTAAGGTAATGCCGGCTTTTTCCAAAGCCTGTGCCACCACGATCACTTCATCCATGCGGTTGCCATCTTGAACCAAATCCAGCAGTGACAAGCGGAAACAGATAATAAATTTCTCACCGACTTTTTCACGGATGGCTTTGACGATCTCAACCGCAAAGCGCATACGGTTTTCAATCTCCCCACCCCAGCGGTCATCACGTTGATTGACATGACGGCTTAAAAACTGGTTCAGCAAGTAACCTTCAGAGCCCATGATCTCCACGCCATCATAACCCGCACGTTGTGCCAACTTCGCCGTCGTCGCGTAGTCATCGATGGTATTTAAAATCTGCTTCTCAGTCATTTGACGTGGTTTAAATGGTGAGATCGGTGATTTAATCGGGCTCGCAGACACCACAAAAGGTTGATAACCATAACGGCCTGAATGCAGAATTTGCATCAAAATTTTGGCGCCATGTTTATGGACGGCATGGGTTACCAAACGATGCGGGGCGATATCGCCCAAGGTATTCATGGTGCCCCCGGCAGGTAATAACCAACCTTGACGGTTTGGTGAGATCCCTCCGGTAATGATTAGGCCAACGCCGCCTTTGGCACGTTCAGCAAAATATGCTGCCAATTTTGGATAATTATAGAAACGATCTTCCAAGCCGGTGTGCATCGACCCCATCACGACACGGTTTTTAATGGTAGTAAAACCCAAATGCAGCGGTTTTAAAATATTTGCATAGCGAGTTGTCATGGCGAATCCTTATAAAAATGGCTTTGCAACTTGTTGCATAACACTTTAACTCAAATTCGATGCATTTTTATGACTCTAGGGTTTATTTTCAAAATACAAAATGCCAATCGTATTGATGCGCATAATTTAAAAACCCAATACCACCACGGCAAGTCTGACCGCCTTAGGTCAAATGTGAGCGAGTATATTCTGATACTTTTTTAAAAAAGTATCTAAAAACCTTCTTTGCACTGATGGTACGTCCATATACCACAGCGAAAATAGGCGGCGTCCTGCCGCCAATATCTAATACCGAATATTAAATTGATTGATGTGTGGTTTTAATGCTTAGGCTATTTTAAATGACGGACTTCCGTGTTTATGTCTATAAGTGCTTTTGTTTTTAAAAGCATATGCGTGATCAGGGTATTTATGTCGTGGGGCCCAAGCACAGTTGTTTGAGCAGGACTTCATTCAATACATACTGTTTCTGCGAGCAATGCGATACGCGACATAAGTGCGCGAGTTCTGTGTTTGGAAAGGTTTTGCTTACTTTTTAAAAAGTAAGGAGAATAAACTCCTCACAGTGGACAAAAAATGAAAAGACTTGCCAAGAAAGTATTCAAGTTCACTAAATTAGAATTACAAATTAAATCTCTACTCGGCAAGTCTGACCGCCTTAGGTCAAATGTGAGCGAGTATATTCTGATACTTTTTTAAAAAAGTATCCAAAAACCCTCTTTCCGCTGATGGTACGTCATACCACAGCGAAAATAGGCGGCGTCCTGCCGCCATTATCAGATACCGAATATTAAATTGATTGAAATGTGATTTTAGTGCATAGGCTATTTAAAATGACGGTCTTAAAAATAATGAATATATCCCAAACTGGTGCCGATCCAGTCCTGACGATGCTGCTGCTGATAATCCACATTGAGGCGTAAACCATGTTGTGGCTTGAGTTCATATTGCATCGCACTGTGAATACGCAAGTTCCATTGCCGCGCATCCTCCCAATACGGTAACTCAACTTGTATGACACTGTTTAATCGATCAGTCCAAATATTCTGACAACCGAGCGTTGGCCCAACCCCAATGCGCCAGCCTTTATCTAAGGCTTTGCCCGACTGTATATAAGTCTGGCCCTGTAAATAACACAGGTGATTTCGATCTTCACTGGCCAAACTATAACCCGCCTGC